>NZ_BAAHAP010000004.1:0-102230 GCF_054777495.1 Echinicola sediminis
AAGACAACAAATTCATGGATAAAATAAGACAATGTCATCCAACTCCTTTATATTCAAGAAAATGTTACTTTCTCGCAGTGACGTTCATAAAACGAACTCTGATAAATGTGGATTTGCTCGAATCCGCAATCATGAATAACCAGAGTCCAAAGGTTAATATTGATTTGATTTTGGGAGATGCATAGCCCATTGATGGGGAGGTCGGGATTGCAAATCCCGACCAGCTTCCCTAAGTAATGACTAACCCGCAACTTTGCCAAAATGGTTTGATAGAAAAAAGATGCCTGCACCGACTCAGGTGGGCTCAATTATTATCCTCCGGCACCTGTGTGCAGGGGCGTAGAGCAGCAGACGGAACAACGAATGCTTGTATAGAAACGGAATTCTGTCATCCAACTCCTTTATGTTTAAGAAAATATTAGTTTCTCGCAGTGACGTTCCCTGTCAATGCGAGGAGGTACGGTGTGGCAGTCTCCGTTTCATGAAAGGAGAATAAAAGGGGCAGCTCTGAAGTTGATTGGGAAATTTTGGCCCTTCCAGAACTAGTTGGGAAGGATCTTTGTATATAAGATGATCCGTTGGGGATTTAAACTCCACGATTGGGGGATTTTAAAAAAAACAGCCTTAATTTTGAGGCTCAATTACATAAGAAGGCAAACATATAGTTTAGGAATGTTATTTAGCTTATTTAAAAAGAATAAAGAAGAGAAGAAGAGAGGAAGCCAGTACCTGTCTCTAAAGGTCAGGGAAGTGGTCAAAGAAACTCCTGATGCCGTCACCATTTATTTTGAGCAGCCGGAGCCTTATCTGGATTACAAGCCAGGGCAATTCCTGACGCTGATTTTGGAGATTGATGGAAAAGAGGAACGTCGTTCCTATAGTCTGAGCACGTCTCCTTATGAAGATCCCCATCCCGGGATCACGGTGAAGCGCATTGAAGGGGGATTGGTCTCCAATTTCCTGAACGAAAAGATCCGTCCCGGAAAAACAGTGGAGGTGATGAAACCTATGGGACATTTTACCTCCGATTTTCATTCCAAAAACAAGAACCACTTTGTGATGATCGCAGGGGGAAGCGGTATTACCCCTATAATAGGGATAAGCAAATCCGTGCTGATCAATGAACCTCATTCAAAAGTGAGCCTGGTATACTGTAACCGTTCTGAAGACCAGATCATTTTCGATCAAAAACTTCAAGAAATGGTAGGGAAGTATGGCGACCGGTTTGAGGTGGTGCATACCCTCAGTCAACCATCTGATGAATGGTCGGGGCTCCAGGGCAGGCTTACCGAGCAAATGCTGGAGAAGATATTGGCCGAGAAGCATTATGCCGATGCTGAAAAGGAACTGTACTATCTCTGCGGTCCTGAAGGCTTGATGAAAGCCAGTGTTGAGGCTTTGCTGAACCTAAATGTTCCCCATGAGAACATCCACCGGGAGAGTTTTCATACCTCTTCTTCTGATGAGGCGGAGAGCGAAGAAAAGAAACTTACCGACGAACAGCCAGCGCTCACACGGGAAGTGGAGATCGAGCTGGAGGGAGAGAGCCACCGTTTTGAAGTTAGCCCTGGGAAAACCATTTTGGAAGCAGGCCTGGATGAGGGACATGATTTGCCCTATAGCTGCCAAAGTGGGCTTTGTACCGCTTGTAGGGGTAAGCTGGTCAGTGGAGAAGTGAAAATGGACCAAGATGCCGGTTTGAGTGAAAACGAAAAGAAAGACGGATATATCCTCTGCTGTGTTTCTCACCCTGTCAGTGGAGATGTGAAAATAGAAATCGGATAAGCAAATGACGATGAAGCAAAAATTTAGGATTCTTGAACGAAATGTGCTGATTTTGATCGCTATTCCTTTGCCTGCGTTTGCTTTTGCCTATCTGTATACGACCAGTAGTAATATGGAGCTTTCGATCCCCCGTTTACCGGAAATGTTCAATTCGGTATTGCTGGGGTTTATTTCAGCCTTATTGCTCGTAAGCTATATTGGTTTCAATAGAGGTATAAAAAGGCTGCGAGATCCTGAAATGCCACTGGAGGTAAAGTTGGCAAGGTACAGTAAACTGACCACGGTGAGGTTTTGGCAGCTCTTTGTATCCGGCTTCCTGTGCGCAATAGGTCTGCTGGGTTATCAAAATCCCGGCTTTACTGTCGCTTATGCGGTGACGTTGACGCTGATATCCCTTGGGAAGCCTACCCCCGACAGGATAATCCGCCTGATGAAGTTAAAAGGGGAGCAAAGGGAAACTGTCAGCGACTTTAACAGAAGAGACGAATAGATACAAAAAGGCTTCGGTGTGCAGTGCTAACCGAAGCCTTTTTTTTGAAATCATAGTTCTTCGATGGAGATCATTCCAGAACCTATTTTACCTTTAATCGTATGGGCTGCCCCATGGTCAATGACCAGGTGATCGGTGGATGACAGGTTACCTACTTTGACAAAGCCACTGCCAGCACTAAAGTCATAATTGAACTGGTCCAGCAGGGTGGTGACTTTGATCTTAAAGGCCCCAGAGGAGCCGTAAAAGGAGCTGTTGGGGCCGATGCCGACATGCTTGGCATTGATAAGCCCGGAGGACAGTTTAAGCTGGCCTAGGCTTGTTACATCCTCAAGGCTGGCACTTCCTGAGCTGATGTTAACATTAAGTTCTCCATCGATATGGCGGGCTTTGAGCTGTCCGCTTCCAGCAACCAAATCAGCGTTGCCTTTGATAGACTCGAGTTCTGCGATGCCACTTCCCATTTGACAGGTGACCTTTCCTTCAATATTTCTTGCGAAGATTTTTCCAGATGATCCCTGAAGTAAAAGGTCGCCTTCGATGTTTTCGATTTCCAGCATTCCGGAATTAGCGCGAAGCTCCGTCAATTCCGATTGGACATTTGCGATAAGCATTTTTCCAGAGGAATTACTGGCTCGTAATTTTATCTCCTTTGGACCGGTAATATGGATGTACTTTTTACTGCTGTGATGATTTTTCCAGTTGCTAAGATGCGGCTGATATGAAATTTTCAAAGTAGAACCAATCGTGACAAAAAACACGTTTTTATCAGATTCTTCGTCATTTCCCATATCCGCAATCACCTCGATAGAAGTTTTGGTTGGGTCACCCTGATAACTTACCTCTATGCTTCCACCTTCAATTTCCAGTTGGGAAATGCCTTCGAAAGTTTTTTCGATTTTTGATTGGGCCAGGGAGATGGCCGATCCCCAAAAGAAAAGAAGGAAACTTATACTCAGCGTACTTATTAATATTTTCATGTCAGTGTTGCTTTACAGTTCATTTTGTTTCTACTAAGCTTGATTCATGCCATGACTTTAAGTCATGGCATGAATTCGTTTGTCTTCAACTTTAGGAACAGTTATTTGCGTTAGGTTTGAGTTAAGCGAAACCACTAGAAGACAATCCCAAAAGTGATGGGGTTTAGCGCAGGGCCTTTGCCTTCTTGGAACAGTTCGTTCAGGTCATAGGAGGTAAAGAAGGTCAATCTGTTCACTCCTACTTCCCCTCTGAGACCATAGCGGAAATTGTTGAGGTAGAGGCCGGTGTTGAGTTTTTCCTTGTGCCTTCCGGAGCCTCCCAGTTCGCGGTAGTTGAACTTGCTTCTTCCGCCAACCCTATAACCCGCGTAGGGCCCAAAGGCCACTTTCAATCCCTTGTCTCCATTGTCATTCATTCTGCCAAAGTCAAGTTTGAACAGGGTCATGACCGTGATATAGGAGGCCGAAATTTTACTTTTAAACCCATCGATATCATTCCGTTGGACAAAGGCGATGGCACCATCGCCCCGGACGGCTTGGTAATCGCGGTTCTCAAACTTGAAGTTGTACCACTGCAGGCCAAGCCCAAAGTCCCAGTAAAAACCCTTTGATAATCGCTGGCTGGCCATCCAGTTGAGGCCTACGTTCCAGCTGCCCCAGCCCTTGACGGCATAGGGGAGGTCAGAGGAAGGAAATTGGCTATCCTGCAGATAGTTGTTGATGCCCAAGTCCACGTTAAAAAATGTCCGAAAAGAAGGTTCTGCTTTTTTGGTCTTTTCCACCCGTACTTTGGTAGAGGAACCGGACTCGTCGACGATAATCTTGATTCTTCCCACGGATACAGCGGTCTCGGTATCTCCTTCCTCTACCCGGACGATTTCCTTACTCTTGCCATCTTTATCCTCTACTTCTACCACCGTGAGTTCACCGGTCTCCTCGTTCAGTTCCAGGTCCAGTTCCCGGATAATCTGGTTGACATCCAGCGCTTTCAGTTTTTCAAAATCTTCCCTGTTATCCACCAGGATAACGATTTTGCCGGAATGTCCATATTCTATGATGATGCTGTCCTTTGGTGTCAGGAGAGGCATGTCCGGCGAGCTTGCAAATACCGTCTGCACAAGCGCCATAAATAGCACGGCCATTACATATCTTTTCATGTTATCTCAAATTTGTAGAATGGTTTATTTCGTTTCTTTTTTGGTGATCAATGCAGTGAAAAGGTTGTTTTTTGCATCCTGCAGCTCTGCATAGCCTTGGTCTACTTTGCCCAGCAGGCTGCCCAGGGTATTGATCTTATCTTCTATCCCTTCCACCAGGTTTTCTTTTTTGGGCTTCTCGCTGATGCCACTTGAGCGGATGCTGATTTTATAAGCGACGGGTTCAGGTGTTTCTAATTCCATTCCTTCGGTGGATATTTCTGCCACCAGCTCACTCATGTCCAGCTCTGGAGTTGCGATGACCGGAATGGCTTTCTCATTTTCCTGGGAGCTGTCAGCAGATAGAACTTCTTCTATCTTTTCTGTTGCTGCTGGTCTGGGCTTAATTACCTGAACACTGTTTTTTTTGCTTGCTTCGTTATTGGCAGCGACTTTTTCCGGATTAGGCGGTTTGGGAATGGACGGTTCATCACCGCCAACATTCACTTCCTGTCTGGCTGTTTTATCTTTAGGCTTGTCCTTGGACATGGGAGCCGTTTGTCTCAGCTCTTCCGCCATTGTAGGGGGCTCATTGGGAATAGGGGAAGGGAAGTTTTGCCAAAGCAGGTAGACCAGTGCCAAAGCAGCCAAGAAAACGGCTGCTATTCTGAGCCAAATGCCTTTGTTGCTGCCTTTTTTGGGTCCCAGCTGACGCTCCAGTTTTTCCCAGGCCAGAGTGCTTGGTTTTTCCTGGTGTTGCTGTAGCTTTTGGCTGAAGAGCTTGTCTATAGTGTGTTTTTCCTTATCCATTGATGCTCCTTTCTTTTAGCTGTAACAGGGTGATTTTTTGCTTCAGCAAGGCACGGGCCCTGCTAAGTTGGGATTTGGAAGTGTTTTCCGAGATTCCCAAAAGGTCTCCGATTTCTGCATGGGAATAACCTTCAATCGCATACAGGTTGAAGACGGTCTTGTAGCCCACTGGAAGTTCCTGGATCATTTCCATCAGTTCGTTGGCCTCCATGTCCGCAGGTTCCTGCCAGGGCAGGCCCGCTTCCAGCTGCTGGTCCAAATGGGTCTCCATGGAAAGCTTTTTGTTCTTTCTCAAGGTCAGCAGGGACTGTGTGACGATGATCCGTTTCATCCAACCTTCAAAACTGCCTTTGCCTTCAAATTGAGGAAGTTTCTCAAATATTCTCATAAAGCCTTCTATCATCACATCCTCTGCCAGGTCGCGGTCTTTGATATAGCGTAGACAGATGGCCAAAAACTTCCCCGCATACTGGTCATAAAGGTGCTTCTGGGCATCGCGATCCCCTTTGAGGCAACCTTTTATAATGTCAGTTTCTTGGGTAAAAGTTTTCCGGATAAACATGATGTTTGGACTTCCTTCGAAATTGCTTGCTGGCCCGCCTAATTGTCATCGATCATTAGTGACGGGGTTCAATGAGGTAGATACAAGTTACGCAAAAAGGGTTGCATGGCTTAGGTAAAAAATTGGAAAAAATCTTCAGGTAGATAGGATAGGACTACGGTGAATGTCCACAGTTGACTGTCCACTATGGACGGTCAACCGTGGACTTAAAAAAAGCTAATAAAAGCAGACCCTATGGAGAGGAGCCCACTAAAAGATAAGAATTTACACCGGCTAATACGCCGCTTTATAATTGATCACTATTTCTGCGCTTGTCCATTCACCGTCTTTGACCTCGATGGGATGGATATAACTGTCCAGGTCATAGACACTGGCAAAATATCCTTCATCTTCTACGGTAAAGAGGGAATATTGGCCTGGAGGCAAGCCGATGATAAAGCTCCCATCATCATCTGTTTCGAATTCAGCGACCATGGGCGTTTCGATCTTGGTGAACAAGGTGCCTCCCATAGTGGCCTGGTTGATATGGGTGCGCTTATAAACTCGGATGGTGCGCTTTACTTTCTCCCTTTCCGGTTTTTTGGGGATTTCAGCCCCACTATCGGTCACTTTGGGCATCAGGTTCCCTTCTATCCAGTAGGCCTGGCCCACAATGCCCTGTGTGTCCACTCGCTGGGCTTTGCAACCCAGGAGAAGTGATCCTGTTAGAAGGGGTACAAAGACAACAACTAGAAGTCTTAGGAGTTTTGAGGTGTTCATGGTTGGTGTAATATTAAGTTCAAATAATAAGCTTGGTCAAAAGATATAGAATCACATTTTATGCCAATTAGATTCCCTGAAAAATTTCAAAGGATTCTAGGTAGTTGGGGACAGCGGTATTCCAGCCAAAGCGTTCGTTCAGTTTTTCAGCAAAAGTTTCTGCAGCGGCTTTTTCGCCGTGGACCACAAAAGTCATCTTTGGTTTTTCTGCCAGGCAGTCTGCCCATCGCAGGAGTTCGTCCTGATCGGCGTGGGCACTTAGCCCGTTGATATAATAAATCGAGGCCTTTACTTCCACATCCAACCCATACATCCGGGAATATTTTTCCCCTTCCAACAATTTTCGGCCACGGGTTCCTTCTGCTTGGTACCCGACAAAAATGATGCTGTCCTGTTCGTTGGGCAGGCGGTTATAGAGGTGGTGCAAAACCCTTCCTCCGGTGGCCATGCCACTGGCGGAGATGATGATGGCATCGCCCCTCAGTCCGTTTAGGGACATGGAAGACTCCTGGCTTTGGTAGTAGTGGAGGTTTTTGTGTGTAAAAGGATTGGCATTATCCTCCTGTAAAGAGGGGCCGAGGCGGTGATAATGGATATGGTCCTTGTACAGCTTGGTGACATCTATGGCCATGGGGCTGTCCACATAAATAGGGATTTGTGGGATTTTACCTTTTTGCTGGAGCTTATAGAGGTAATACAATAGCATTTGCGTCCTTCCTACGGCAAATGCAGGAATGACTGCCACGCCGCCCTTTTGATAGGTTTCATTGATGGTACTTGCCAGAAACTCTTCTGGGCCGTTGCTGTCGTGTTTCCGGTCCCCATAGGTAGATTCAATGAAGAGGATGTCCGCTTTGGGCAAACCAATGGGGGGATTTAAGATGGGGTCATTATACCGGCCGATGTCCCCGGAAAACACCAGGGTTTTGGTCTGATGGTTTCCCCGTACCCGGAGTTTGAGAATGGCTGCTCCAAGAATATGTCCGGCATTATAGGCCGTCAGGGTGGTGGAGTCTGTCAGGGATACTTCCTCGTCAAACTGTATGGGGTGCAGCAAGTCGAACACTTGCTCAGCATCTTCCATGGTATAAAGTGGCTCAGGCTTTTCATGGCTGGAGTAGCCTTTTTTTCTGGCGTATTCAGCTTCTTCCTCCTGGAGTTTCCCCGCATCCAAAAGAAGGATTTTGACCAGGTCCAGGCTGGGCTCAGTCAGGATGATCTGCCCCCGGAAACCTTCTTTGACCAGTTTGGGGAGGTAACCGGAATGGTCAATATGGGCATGGGTGAGCAGCACCATGTCAATTTTGGAAGGGTCAACAGGGAAATTGTCCCAGTTGCGCTTTCTCAGCTCTTTGATCCCTTGGAACAAGCCGCAGTCTACCAGGATTTTGGTAGCATTGATCTCCAACAAAAAGCGAGAGCCTGTTACCGATTGGGCACCACCTAAAAATTTGACCCTTATATCCATATGGTTTATTGTTTAACTGTAAGTTAACCAAAAAGTCCAAAGAAATGAAAAAAAGCAAAGAAGACACCTTCCTTGCTTTTTCAAAATCAAATCAACGCATAATTGTCTTATTTTTTCATGAAAAAACGGTCTTTTGCCATTTCCCTGGACAGACTGTCGGCAGGGCTGTTTTTATGTTCACTCGTGCAGGTAAGACAGAGCAGGCCTTCTTCATTGAAAACCCAGTAATTATCCGAGGTCACATCTTTGAGCTTGTAGCCATTGGTATAGATGGTGCTTCTGATGATCGATAGCAGGGACTTGTCCATTACAAAGGGCCTGTTATAAGGGATATACAGGGTTTGATTCAGGTTTTGCCCCCTGAATTTGGCCATAGAAGAGAATTCCAAGGTACGGTCAAAGGTTAAGGTAGAGTCGTCCAGAGAATAGTGGTACTGGATGGCTTTGGCGTTTTCCTCCGCCTCTTCTATGCTTCGGCCCTGAGATTGGAACTTTTGTGAAAGGGACACGGTGCTGTCCTGTGTCCCTTTCAGGTACACATTTACCAGCCCCAGTTCATCGAAATTCCGCTCTCTTTTGTTGGCGGCAATAACAAGGGTGCTTTCGGGAACCGGAATGATCGTTTCCATCACATAAGTCCCTTCGTCCTTAAATTGGGCAATGGTCCTGGGGATCTGAAAAGCACATACCATGATGCTCAGCAGCCAGACTCCAAAGGTGACCAGTCCAAACCTGGAATCAATCAGGCTGTGTTTGATAAGGACACTGATTCCCAGTAAGGTAATGACTATTCCAGGAATTAGTACCGCCACGCTTGCCGCTATGGCCAGCCACACAGGGAGTAATTCGGATAGCATTTCTATGGGGATATTGTCAATCATGTACCTGAAGCTATCATTGGTAAAGAATTCAAAATAGGCCCCCAGAAAAGCCAGTGGAGTCAGCACGATGATCAAGCCTATAAAGAAAATGATCAGTCCGAACACCACGCGGATCACTTCAAGGATGAACTTTCCGAAGGGGCCCAAGGCCTTTCCCAGCTTATCGATGATTTTGCCGAGAAAGCGAAATGGGGCCAGCCAAGTTTTCCTTTGCTCTGTAGGTTGGGGCACTTCAGGGATTTGGCGGTGCTCGATGATGGTACTTTCAATATTGCTCAAGGTAATTTCTCCCCCCTTCATTTTGATCCGTTCGGTGATGGATTTGGCCAAAGGGGTGATGATCCATAAAATAAGGTAGATCACAAGACCGGCGCCTCCAGCGAACACCAGCCCGATAAAGGCCAGCCGAGCCCAAAGAACCTCTATGCTGAAATATGCTGCTAAGCCGCTGCAGACCCCGCCGATCACCCTGTCATCTGGGTTGCGGTAAAGCTTCTTGATTTTCTTGTCCTCGGGTACCTCATAAGAAACAGGGAGGATGATCCATAGGACGATATAGGCCAATACTGCCCACCAGCCCAAGGAGATGGAGAAATCCCATTCCCAGGGAAAGAAGTCAAAGTTATGAAAGGAAAACCGGCCGCTGAAGAGCAACAATATGGCTACCAGTCTGGTCCAAAGGGGATCAATGGCCAGGTAGTGGGCCAGTCCGGCGCAGACACCGCCGAGGATTTTGCTCCGCTCCAACCGGCTAAGTTTTTTATAGCCTTTGCCTGCTTCCTGATGAGGCGGCGTAATGTATTTGTAGAATTCATTGTCGCTGTCCTCATCGTGAAATGCTGATGGCTCCGCTTCTGTTTTGTTATCCTCTTCTTCCACAGCTTTGAAATCCGCAATGGTTCCCATCTTCTCGATCAGCTTGTCGACATTTTCTGCAGTGATCACCTGCTTGTTGTTCTTCAGGTTGGAAAGGAATATCTCCGCAATGCGGTTTTCGATGTCCTTGATGATTTCCTGGTTGTCTTCGTAATGAGAGAAATGCTTGTTGATCGATTCCAGGTACTTTTTCAGGGTGTCGTAGCCATCTTCTTCGATATGGAAGAGGATGCCGCTGATATTTATACTGATAGTTTTTTTCATGATCTTATCTTTTGGAAGTGATTAATGTGGTGGACTGTACCAAGTCATTCCATGTGGTGTCCAGTTTGGATAGAAATTCACTCCCTTCGGGGGTAATAGAATAGTACTTTCTCGGAGGCCCCGATTCAGATTCTACCCATTTGTAAGATACCAAGGCTGCCGTTTTTAGTCTGTTGAGCAGGGGATAAAGGGTGCCTTCTACCACAATGAGTTTGGCTGCTGTCAGTTCATCGATCATATCAGAGGCATAGACTTCTCCCCGTGATATGATGTGCAAAATGCAGAACTCCAAGATTCCTTTCCGCATTTGTATTTGGGTGTTTGATGCTTTCATCAATTTTGCTATTTATGAAGACGAAATAAGCCGGATGGACTTTCTTATTTTCTGCTTCGGTAGTGGATACTTCCCTTAACCATACCGAAAAATAATACCAAAGTTAAATCAGCTACCTTGCTATACCTATTTCCTTGCTTGGACAATTAGGGGTAAGCCAGGTTTGGGCTTGAAAAGTGCCTTTTTGAGCCTTTGGGCGATGGTTTTGGCTTGTGATAAAGAATGTTCGACGTTTGTAAATAATTTTGAGAATTCTTCAGATTGTCTTTTCGCCAATGTCCAGTGTATATCGAATGAACAGGGTTTGTTCGGTAATGAACAGATAAAGAGTAGTGATAAAAAGGAGAAATTGGCGCAAGGGTGTTCTTTCCTACAGATTTATTTTTTACTTTGCATAGGTGGAAAAAGACAGGAAAAATGGTTTTTGGCAGTTTTACTTTTTACTGCTATTGGTTTTGGTCTACGGCAATGGGATGGCCCAAGGGATAGCCCCCAAATATTCCAATGAATTTATGAATATAGGAGTCGGAGCCAGGGCATTGGGGATGGGAGGAGCACAGGTGGCTGCTGTTCAGGATGTCACTGCTGCCTATTGGAACCCGGCAGCTTTGATAGGGATAGAACATCGCTACGAGTTTTCACTGATGCATGCGGAGTATTTTGCCGGAATTGCAAAATATGATTACGCGGGATTTTCGACCAATATAGAAGAAGATAATCAGATTGCCATTTCCCTTATCCGGTTTGGCGTAGACGACATTCCGGACACCCGTTACCTCTATGATGCTAATGGAGCGATAAATTACGATAATGTACAATTTTTCAACGCAGCGGATTATGCCTTGATGTTATCCTATGCCAGGGATGTCAGTGACGTTTTTAAGGGAGGTATCAATGCAAAGATCATTCACCGCAACGTGGGGAAATTCGCCAAGGCTTGGGGCTTTGGATTTGACGTAGGGGGGATTTTTCTTATGGAGGGCTGGAAAATCGGGATCATGCTCCGGGACATTACCACGACGTTCAATGCCTGGTTTCACGATGCAGAAATGGTAAAGGAAATCTACGCCAAAACCGACAATACTATTCCTCAAAACAGTATTGAGCTTACCTTGCCAAGAAGTATACTGAGCATAGCCAAGGAATTCAGTTTTCAGGATGCGCTTACTTTACAGGCCGTGCTGGACCTGGACATGACTTTTGATGGAACCCGGAATACTTTGCTCAGCACCTCTGTAATGAGTGTGGACCCTCGGGTCGGTCTGGAGCTGGGATATCGGGAACTGGCGTATCTGCGGGGAGGGGTCAGCAATTTTCAATACATAAGAGATTTTGACGGACAAAAATCATTGTCGTACAAGCCGAGTTTCGGTTTGGGTGTATTTCTAAATGATAAGGCACAAATAGATTATGCCCTCTCGGATATTGGCGGCGTGTCTGAGACACCCTATTCCCATGTATTCAGTATAAAAGTGAGCTTGGAGCCTTTAGCTGAGGGTTTTAGGTTTTATAAAGGTTGGGGAGAAAATTAAATTGTTCAAATGAGAAAACTACTTCTCCTATATGTTCTTTTTACGGGCTTTGCATTCCTCTGCCAGGCGCAAAGCGAATGGATTGATTATGGATTGACCTATTATAAAATCCCGACATCGACAGATGGTGTATACCGCCTGAGTTATACCACACTCTCGGCCTCGGGCATGAATATGCAGGCTATTGATCCCCGGGAGATCAAGGTTTTTCACAGGGGCCAGGAGGTAGCGGTTTATGTGCATGGTCAGGACGACGGAAAGTTTGACAGGGGAGATTATGTCGAGTTTGTGGGGGAACGCAATGATGGGGAAGCCGATGAAAAACTCTATCCTGATCCGGACCATATGGCCAATCCCCATTACAATAACCATAGTGATGCCACGGCATATTTTCTTACCGTGACCAAAGGGACCCTTGGTAAAAGAATGCAGCGTAGGGATGTGGACCCTGCAGCCCCAACAGTGACTTCTTACCGGACAGAGCGGCTTCAGGTTTTTGCGGATCAGTATTCGTTGGGTCAAAGTTACCTGTTCAATATTCATTTGGGTATTTACGATAAAGGCCAAGGATGGACAGGACGGGCGGTCACCAGAGGGAACCACAGTGAAATAGGCTTTACCTCACTGGGGACTTTGACGGGAGGCTCCACGGTGGTTTTGGACCTTGGATTGTTGGGCCGTTCTAATGCCCCCCATAAGGTGGAGGTGAGAGTAGGAGCTACAGGGGCTAATTTGAGGTTGCTTCAGACTGTCGATTTCGAGCCCTTTGCTTTTTATCGTTTGGTGGCCAACTTATCCCCATCAGACATTGGCACAGATGGAAGGTTTTTGGTCAGGGTGACACCTGTCAGTACAGAGGGAAGCTCTGATAATGTGTCCATCAGTTATGCCAAGTTGGAATACGATAGGCAGGTGGGAGGTGAGGACTTGGATCAGGAAACCCTGTTGTTTGGACCCGGAGAAAGCAGTCTTTCTTTGCCTTCGGACAACTATATAGGGTATGATGTGAGCGACCTGGCTAATGTGGTGATGTTGGGGCAAAGTAAGGTAGGAAGCACGGTCAAGCTTCCCGTAGGGGTTTCAGGCAGGGAGTCTAAGGTGCTGCTTCAGGCAGCCAACAAGCTCGTAGAGCCCAATGTCCTTCAAAAGGTGAGGTTTCGTGATCTCCTACGTCAACGTGCCAACTACATCATTTTGACCCATCCAAGTTTGCGGGAGCCCACTTCGGTCAATGTCGATCCCGTGGCCGCTTATGCGGCGTACAGGCATTCCCCGGAAGGGGGAGGCTATGATACGTTGATCGTGTCAGCAGAGGAGCTATACAATCAATTTAACTACGGGGAAAAATCCCCCCTTGCCGTGAAAGAGTTTTTGAGGCAGTATTCAGCTCTTCAGCAACCGGAGTATTTGCTGCTGATGGGGCGGGCCTTTGGGATGTACAATTCAACCCGCTCGGGGGGGCAGACTTATTTCTACCGGGATAGACCGGAATTGTTTGAGATTCAGGATTTGGTGCCCACCTATGGTTACCCTTATAATGACAACCGCTTTGCGGTGGGACTTGACCCTGCTTCCCCCTTAGGAAAGGAGATCGCTATCGGCAGGATCCCGGCAAGAACTCCCCAAGAGGTCAACCAGTATTTGGCCAAGGTCAAGGAAAAGGAATTGCTGGGGGCCACCCAAGCTTGGCAAAAGGAGGTGATCCATTTAAGCGGGGGGCTTTCTGCCTTTGAACTGGAGCGTTATTATAATTTTGTCAAAGGTTTCGAAAATATAGCAGAAAACATCTACTATGGAGGGAATGTAACCACTTTCCGAAAGCGCACCAATGCTTCAGTGGAGCTGATCAATATTTCGGATAAGGTGAACGAGGGGGCAAGTATGATTACTTTTTTCGGGCATGCGGCGGTATCCACCACGGATATCGATGTGGGCTTTGTCAGTGTGGATGATTTAGGATACCGTAACAAGGGCAAGTACCCTTTTTTATTGCTCAATGGCTGTGATGCAGGAAATGCATTTGGCGGGGCTTATACTTTTGGGGAGGACTGGGTACTTACTCCTGACAGGGGGGCTTCCAATTTTATGGCCCATGCCAGTGTGGGGGTGGATGTTTACTTAAGGAGGTATTCGGAGTCTTTTTATACAAAGGCCTTCACGGATTCCACTTTGAATTATAAATCCCTGGGAAAGATTAAAATCGAAGCAGAAAAGCTGTTTTATGAACAGTATGGGGAGTCGGTGATGAACCAGGCCCATGCCAATCAAATGGTCATGCTGGGAGATCCTGCCGTGAAACTGTTTCCTGCTCCCAAGGCGGATTACTCGCTGAGCGACAATGAGGTGTTTTTCAGTGATTTTAGTGGGGAAGAGATCAATGCGCTGACCGACTCCATTGATTTGTCTTTTGTGGTTCGGAACCTTGGCAGGGTGGACCTGGATACCATGACGATCAGGGTAGTCCGTGCCCTGCCTGACGGGACGGTGATCAATTATGATGGAGAGCAGCTTGATCCTGTTTTTTACAGAGATACCGTACACTTTGCAGTCCCCAATATAGGGCTGAATTCAGCTGGTGAAAATGTGTTTACCATAACTGTAAATGCGGGTAGGCAGGTTGATGAATTGACTTATGTCAACAATACCGTGGTGGTAAGTGAATTTATAGAATCCAGTGGGACGCAAAACCTCAGTCCGCTCAACTTTGCATTGCATAGTCAGCAGGAGGCGGAGTTTGTAGCCCAGATCCCGGGCAAATCAATCGAGGACAGGGTGGTTGTTTTTCAGTTGGATACTTCACCGGAATTCAGCAGTGCCAAGAGGAAGGAGGCCAGGGTGAACGCCGACAATATTGCCAAGTGGAAGCAAAGCCTTGCAGGGATGATCAGCGGTTCGGATACGGTGACTTTTTATTGGCGTACGCGGTTTTTGGAACAAAAGGAAGGGGAGAGCGGCGATTGGACCAATAGCAGCTTTACCTATATTCCCCGAGGGCCGGAAGGTTGGGTGCAGCGGGAATTTGCCCAGTTGGGGGCAAATCAAGTGAACAATATGGAAATTACCCCTTCCAAAAACCAGTGGAAATACCAAGGGACCTCACTGGATTTGGAGGTGTTTACATTCGGCTCAGAGACCGAGGGGCTGACTTATGGCCAGGTACAGATTTCCTTAAACGGAACGGCCTACAATTTGGATCTCTTTCAGAGACGATGTACCAATGGATCATTTGGCCTGATGGCTTTTGATAAGCGGACACTGGCCCCTTATCTGGTAGTGCCTTTGACCAACTTTGATGTGCTTGACGGTAAAAGCTGCGGTAAAACCCCACAGATCATACAGAATATCCGCAATAGCTGGATCACCGGTGAGGGGCAGACCATGCTGTTGGATTATATCGAAGGGGTGAAAGAAGGGGATTATGTCATCATGTTTTCGGTGGGGCCTGTGACATTTGAGGCTTGGCCGGATGCTGCTTTTTTGAAGATGAAGGAGTTGGGGGCAAATGAGGCCACGCTGCGCAATATGAAGACCGGGGAACCTTATATTCTTTTTGGGAGGAAAGGGATGCGTCCCGGTGAGGCCCAGGAAATCCTTGCAGACAAGGCTTCGGAAATCCCCGCCAATGCGCAGGTAATTAATTTTAATGCCCAGATGAAGGGGTTTTATGATGAGGCCAGTGTGGTCAGTACAAGGGTAGGCCCGGCGTCATCTTGGGAGACCTTTTATAATCGGACCAAGCGCGGGACTTCCTCAGGTACCGAGCAATTTATGTTTGATGTCATTGGTGTGGACCAAAATGGTGGAGAGACCGTATTGTTTGAGGATCTTCGGGAAGGAGAAGTGCCCTTACATGAGGTGAATGCTGAAGCGTACCCTTACCTAAGATTGAGGTATAAGCTGGAAGATTCTGATACCGAAATCCCCGAGCAATTGTTGCGCTGGCAGGTCAATTATACCGGAGTGCCGGAGGGAGTGCTTGTCCTGAAGTCCAAAAAGGATCATTTTGAGTTGCAAGAAGGAGAGGAGGCTACGGTGGAGTTTGAATTTTTAAATATCTCCAATTATGATTTCACGGATTCACTCACGGTCACCTATCGTTTGTTGAATAAGACGTCCAATACGGTAACTACTTCCTCCCTAAAAATACCGGCAGTAAAAGCGGGGGGAAGTCATTCCTTTGAGATCAACTTCAGTTCTATCGGTAAGCCGGGACTCAATTCACTGGATGTATTTGCCAATCCGAGGGAGTTTTTGGAGTATTCCTACAAGAACAACCGATTGGATCTTGCAGATTATTTTGTGGTTGCCAGAGATGATCAAAATCCTGTTTTGGATGTTAACTTTGACGGCGTGTACATTATGGATGGGGATATCGTGTCTCCGAATGTGATGGTGACCGCTTTGCTGAAGGATGAAAATGAGTCTCTCTACAAGAAGGACACTACCGGGATGGAGGTCTACTTGAGACAAAACTGTGAGGGCTGTGAGTTTAAGAAGATTTCCTTTAGCCATCCGGCCCTGAAGTGGTTTGAGGCTTCTGATAGCAATGATTTCAAATTGGAATACCAGCCCGGACCCTTGGAAGACGGTACATATACCTTAAAAATAAATGCTGCTGATGCCTCTGGAAACAAGGCGGGAGAGAAGCCCTACGAGGTGACTTTTGAGGTGGTCAATGAGTCCAGCATTACCCATTTTTATCCTTATCCCAATCCTTTTAGTACAAGTGTGCGATTTGTATTTACGGTGACAGGGCTAGAACCGCCGGATCAGATCAAGGTGCAGATCATGACCGTAACGGGTAAGGTCGTCCGGGAAATTCTTCAGGAAGAGCTGGGGCCTATCAAAATCGGTCACAATATCTCGGAGTACGCCTGGGATGGGAAAGACGAATTCGGTGATCAACTGGCAAACGGCGTGTACATTTACCGGGTGCTGGTGCGAAAAGACGGGCAGTTTATAGAGCACCGGGCCACTTCAGGGGATAAGGCCTTTAAGAAGGGCTACGGGAAGATGTATCTTTTGAGGTGAGGATTGGGGATTGGAGGGTTGTAATATTGGGAGATTGTAAGGTTGGAAAATTGTAAGATTGGGGCCGAGGCAGAGGAATGGATTCGAAAGGGGGCATTGTTCAGGTGGTATGAAGAAGAACAGATGCCAGGGACCATAAGATCAGAAGTAGATATCCGCAAATAAATCGGGATGAACGCCAATAAAAAAGGCTCTATATGATTTAGTATGGCTAAACCCGCTAAAACATCCAATTGCAGTTCTCTTCTGTGTGGTTTATTGGAGGAGTAGATAGTTAGATATTCCAAGCCTGATTAAGTGCGATTTTTAAAAGGGGCTGGTATGTAGAGTTATAGCAAGGTGAAAATGCTTAAATTTAAGGAAAAAGCATCATGGGAGAACTGCCGGGCTATATAAGCATTGTTTTCGAGTTGGTTGTCTTTGGCACCGTAGCTTGGCTTTATGCTGCTGTTAAGTCCCGGCTTTTTCTGGTCATGGCGGTGGTATGGATAGTGTTGCAGTCATTGATCGCCCAATCAGGATTTTATCAATACACTGAAGCCGTTCCGCCAAGGTTGATGCTTTTTGGTGTCTTTCCTACCTTGCTATTGATCGCTTTCGTCTTTGGAACCGCAAAAGGGAAAGCCTTGATTGATCAGATTGACCTGAAAACCCTTACCTATTTTCATTTTATCAGGGTGCCTGTGGAAATCATCTTGTTCCTGCTTTTCCGGGAGGGGGAAATTCCTGTGAATATGACTTTTGAAGGGAGCAATTTTGATCTATTCTCTGGAATTTCAGCTCCTATAGTGGCTTACTTGGCCTTTAGGGGAGACCAGGTCAACAGGCGATTGTTGTTGGGCTGGAATATTGTGGGTCTTTTGTTGCTGTTCAATGTGGTCATTACCGCTATATTGGCCCTGCCCAGCCCTTTTCAGCAGCTCGCCTTTGACCAGCCCAATAGGGCGGTGATGTATTTTCCTTTTAACCTGTTGCCTGCCCTGGTGGTTCCAGCAGTTTTGTTCGGGCATTTAGTGGCATTTAGGAGGCTGGGGAAAATGAAGTAGGACTTAACTTATCCTTCAAAAAAAAAATCTTGCTTCTATTAAACAGGCAGAGATTTGGGGAATGAAAAAAACGGTTGTGGTTACTTTAACAATTGTTTATTGTCCTTTGTTTTTTTGAACACGGATGGATAAAGATAAACACAGATTTGGTTATAAATTTATTATACCTCTGTGTGCATGCTTTTTGCCTGGCTGACCGGCGAGGCAGGTCTGTGGTTTAAACAAACCTTATTCTGATAGGGAAAGATAAAATTTAGGTTGATTTATCAGTCTCCCCGGAAAATTTGCTTGGTACGTACTTAGGAGATGAACTTTGGTTGGCACAGATAGAGATGGGGTCAATAAATAGGGCAAAAAAAAGGCTCTCAAAAAGAGAGCCTGTGTACCCAGGGCCGGAGTCGAACCGGCACGAGTGTTACCTCATTGGTGTTTGAGACCAACGCGTCTACCAATTCCGCCACCTGGGCTTGATGACAAGGTAGTTTTACCATTGTTTTCAAAACTTTCGAAGATTTCTTCTCTTGTTTTGTTTCCGTTCCTTCCTGAACGGGATGCAAATATGGATAAAGATTTTATTCTATGCAATAGCTTTGGATGACTTATTTTGATTTTTTTTCATCCTTCTCACAGGAGTTTTTATTATTGGGTGATTAATCTACTCTTTAGCAAATACTTAGTGTTTTTGTCCGGTGAATTTGGCTTGGAAACTTTTTTCTCCAAGCTGGCGAAGGTGTTGCTTGTTTGTGCCTGTTGCTTGTCTAATTGTTGAGCCGCCCAGCGGATGATGGGGTATGCTCTTACGGGTAATTGCATGCCCGAACTGGATTGCAATTCGAAGGTTCAATAACCCAATAACTCAATAACCTAATAACTCAATAACCATATAACCAAATACCCTCCTTCCATCCAAAGCTGGCTAAACTTTGCCTTGTCTGCTTGGTCACAACTTGGTTACTCTACCTCAAAGTTGATCATCACCGGACTGTCGTATTTCAGCCCAAGCAGGTCTGCTCCATGGCCATGGTTTATGCCGATTTCCAGCAGGTCCAGACTGTTAAAGAAAGCAAAGCAATCCCCTGGCTCAACATTGTCATAAGCATGGTTGATCTCATGGAGTATTTCCCTGCTAAACTCGATGGTGAATTTGCCAGGGTTAAGTTTATTGAAGATGTCCTTGGGGATATTGGTGATCAGGTTGCCGTAATTGTCCACCCGAAGGACGTGGCCCACGATCTGTTTTTTGGTGGCCTTGATCTGTCGTGGCATCATTTTGCGGATGTTTTGCAAAGGGCCTCCGAAGTCATGGATGGCCGCACCGCTGGCCACTTTGGCCGCAATCGGTGCGAGAATATCTTTGGCGGGAAAAGCGCTGTCCTTGATGTGGATGTCCGCGAATTTGACCACTATGCCAGGGTCGTAGTCTGCGAGCATACTGAGGACCCCATTGTTTGGTCCAATAAAAATATGCTCTTCCAGCTTGATGCCGATAAATCCATCGGTCATGCCGCTGGTGCCATTTATGGCTACCAGATGAACGGTGCCTTTGGGGAAGTCTTTGTAAACTGACCTCAGGACAAAAGCGGCATGGGCAATATCATAGGTTTCTATTTTATGGGTGATGTCAATGATGTTCAGCTGAGGGTTGATGGATAACATCTTGGCTTTTACGGCAGGTACATAATAATCACAATCTCCAAAATCAGATAGGAATGTTACTAAGGCCATGGAACGAAGTCAGTTAAAATTTTGTACTTTTGTAAGTATAAACAAAAATAGAAATTTTATTCTGGTATAGAATAATCTGATAAAGCTAAATACAAAATAACGGATTGGTAGAAAAAGTCATCACTTTAGAAAATATTCCGCTGTTGGATTTTCTCGGTACTGAAAATGAGAACATTCGCCAAATAGCAGCGGCCTTCCCCAAGAGTAAAATTGTTTCACGAGGGAATGAAATCCGAATACAGGGCCGCGCCCCCGAAATCATCCGGATAAATGATGTGCTGAACATGCTTTTGCAGCATTTTAACAGGTTTGGCCAAGTTACTCCCGAAAACGTCAAAGAGTATATCGACCTGGAAGGAGTGCCTTTTGAGGAAAATCCCCAAAATGATGTCATTGTATTTGGCAACAAAGGGCTGGTCATCAAGCCTAAGTCCACCAATCAAAGGAAGTTGGTGGAGGCTGCTTACAAAAATGACCTTGTTTTTGCCCTTGGGCCTGCCGGAACCGGCAAAACCTATATCGCGGTAGCACTGGCGGTAAGGGCCTTGAAGAACCGTGAGGTCAAAAGGATTATCATCACCCGGCCTGCGGTGGAAGCGGGAGAAAACCTGGGTTTTTTGCCCGGTGACCTGCAGGAGAAGCTCGATCCCTACCTAAGGCCTATTTATGATGCGTTGGGCGATATGGTGCCCGCAGAAAAGCTGAAATTCTACCAGGAAAACAGGGTGATTGAAATCGCACCTTTGGCCTATATGAGGGGACGGACCCTGCACGATGCTTTTGTCCTGTTGGATGAGGCGCAAAATACTACCCGTGAGCAGATAAAGATGTTCCTGACCCGTATGGGCCCCAATAGTAAGGTGATCATTACCGGAGACCAGACGCAGGTGGATTTGCCAAGCAAGCAGAAGTCCGGCTTACGGGAAGCCCTTAGGGTTCTCAAAGACGTGAAAGGTATAGGTACGGTACAGCTGGGGGGCAAGGATGTGATCCGCCATAAACTGGTGAAGTCCATCATCGAAGCCTATGAGCAGGACGATAAGGAAAAAGAAAAACTGAGAGATGAACATAACCGTCCAAAAGGCCCGCACTGAAGAAGAGCTTAAAGAGGCCTTCGAAATCAGAAGAGAAGTCTTTGTCAGGGAGCAGCGCGTGTCCCCGGAAGATGAATATGATGAGTTCGAGGAGGATTCAACCCATTTTCTGGCCATGCTGGAAGGAAAGGCTGCAGGTACTGCCCGCTGGAGATTCACTGAAAAAGGAATCAAACTGGAGCGTTTTGCGGTGCTAAGGGCTGCCAGAGGAAAAGGGGTGGGGCAGGCACTGGTGGCTGCAGCTTTAAGGGATGTCCAAGAACACCCGGAAGCAAAGGGGAGACTGATCTACATGCATGCCCAGCTTAGCGCTGTTCCGCTTTATGAGAAATTCGGCTTTTTGAAAGTAGGGGATATTTTTACGGAATGTGATATCGAACATTATCAAATGGAGCGATATTTGTAAACAATTTTCTGTAATTCTTATTTAATTTAATATAGACAAGATTTTGTGGTTCAAATCTTTTAATTTATCCATTATTATTATGAAAAAGTTAGCGGTTGTAGCACTGTTTTTAGGGTTGATAACGCAAGGTTATGCCCAGTCAGCTGGTGATCACAACAAAAATGAAATCAAACTCAACATCCTAAACACGATTATGATAGGCTCTGTGGAAGTGGGTTATGAGTATTTTATCGACCGAGACCAATCCATCGGCATAGAGTATCTGATCAACGACCGTTTTGGCTATCATTCGCAAGGAGAGGGAAAAGAATTCAATACCAATAGCTTATTGGTTTCTTATAATTTCTATTTCCTCGATGATTACCAAACCGGAAGCCCTTATGTTTATCCGTTTTTCAAGTACCGTTTTGGAGAACTGGTTGAAGCTGAAGATCCTTTCGTAACGGACATGAACAGTGCGATCATTGGTATCGGAGCGGGTTATAAGTGGGTTCAGCGGGACAAATTCGCCATTGCCCCCTATATAAATATCGCAAGGGGATTTAGTGAAGAAGTGTCTGACCGATTTACCGGAGTGGAAGTGAATGCCGGTGTAAGCATAGGTTACCGCTTTTAAGGTAGCATTTATTGAATAAATTTCGAGAGGCTGTCTCATAAGTAGAAAATACATTATGATGAGACAGCCTTTTTTTCTGTTTGTCTCTTTTACGGATATTTTTTAACTTCCTAAGTACAATTTTTTTTAAGGGATGAAATTCAATGATTATCCATTTTTAAGGTATGTTCTGTTTTTTGTTTCAGGCATCTTGCTTCACCCCTTGGTCGAGGGGGGCAATAGTTTTGTCTTGGCCATGCTCATCGGGGTATCATTGGCGGTCTATTTGTTTATATTGCTTTTAGCGGGACAGAAAAGAGTATTTGGGCCGAAGTGGTGTTTCCCTGCTCTGGCTTACCCCCTTTTGATTTTGACGGGTTGGTTCTTGGCTGATCAAGAAGATGCCCAAAGTAAGGATAATCATTTGATGAAGGTAGGGAATATTCAAGGATACTTAGGGGTGGTGTTGGAGGCTGATACTCAGAAAGCCAATAGTGTGGCCAATAAAGTGGCTGTGAAATGGGTGAAAACAGCTAAGGGAGAGGTAGCGGCAACAGGTGAAGTCATCATTTATCATCGGCTGGACAGCGCCCTGCAGGTGGGAGAGTTGCTTTGGATTAAGGGGGCTCCAAAGGAAGTGGATCCTCCCAAGAACCCTGGAGAATTTGACTACCACCGTTATTTGGCGAATAAACAGATTTATTATACTCATTTTGTAGGAGAGGAAGTACTGAGGTTGGGGAGCTCTTCCTCTTTTTTGCCAAACCGCGTAGTCTATCGGGCGCGGGGA
The DNA here is from genome assembly GCF_054777495.1 of Echinicola sediminis. Classification (NCBI taxonomy): domain Bacteria; kingdom Pseudomonadati; phylum Bacteroidota; class Cytophagia; order Cytophagales; family Cyclobacteriaceae; genus Echinicola; species Echinicola sediminis. Next base: position 22,565 of record NZ_BAAHAP010000004.1, read on the forward strand.
AAGATAAGCCGTTCTTTGGAGAAGTATGTGGCTGATGCTGCTGCCCGACAAGTGGCCAGCGCCCTTATTATTGGAGAAAAACAGGGGCTTGAAGAGCAGGTGAGCGAGGCTTATGTCCAGGCTGGTACCATGCATATCCTCGCAGTTTCAGGCTTGCATGTAGGCATGATTTACGGTTTTTTCTTTCTCTTTTTTAAGCCCTACCAGCTGACAGTAAGGAAGAGGATTGCCTATTTATCCGTTGTTGTATTATTGATATGGTGCTATGCCGCAATTACCGGCCTTTCTCCATCGGTAATGCGTGCAGCCACCATGTTTACCATCTTATCTCTGGCGCAAATGAAGTCCAGGGCACCTTCTATCCTCAATTCACTGGCCTTGTCGGCCATGGTGCTGATGGCCTTCAATCCTTTTATCATTTACGAGGTAGGGTTTCAGCTTTCCTATGCAGCGGTGTTGGGAATTGTATTGCTGCAGCCTTGGGTAGCCGCTTTATGGTTGCCCAAAAACAGGTTGCTCTGGTATTTTTGGGAAATAAGTTCGGTCAGCATTGCCGCGCAATTGGCGACCTTTCCGATCACTGCTTACTATTTTCATGTATTTCCCAATTATGGCCTCTTGGCCAATCTTGTGGCAATTCCAGGGGCTTTCTTGGTCATGGCAATAGGGCTTCCCTATATGGTTTTTGCCGTATTGGGGGTATTCGAACAGCCTATGGCTTGGGCATTGGAAAAAGTGGTAATGGGGCTGAATTATGTCATTTTTAAATTTCAGGAATTGCCCTTTGCCCAAACAGAAGGGATTTATATTGGCTTTTTGGGGATGCTTGTTTTTTGGACGGGGCTGGCCTGTTTGTATCAGCTGTCCAAGGAAAAAAAGAAAAGCTATGCCTATGCCTTTTGTGGTTTGGTCCTGCTATTTGGCGTGTACCGTGTGATAGAGGATGTGATGGACAAAAAGAAAAAAGTAGTGTACATCTATGCACTGAAAAAGGGCTTTGCGGTGGATTGTCTTTACCAGGGGGCATTGTATACCTATTCCGCCAATGTGGGCTCTGGGGACTTGGAGTTCCGAGTACAGCCCCATCAGAAGGCCCTGGGCTCGAACGGTTCTTTTTTTATGGTCGGAGAAAGATTGGGGGACGGGAATCGGATTTTTTTGCCCAACGGGGATGTGCTGAGACTAGAAAAGGGGAGGTGGGATTTTTCCCAACTTAACCAAAAGGAAGTGGCCTTGTTTGAAAAAGGGAGATGGAAAAAGCACGGGGACATTGCCTCTCTTTCTTCCATTGATCAGGCTGTAAGGATAATTTTACCGTGAGAGAAGTTATTTTTGGAAGAAAAGTTTACTCCTCCTATCTTCATCTATTAAAGCCTAAGAGTTATGGGAAATCATGTCAAGATAGCATTTAAGGATAAGCTGGCCATCATTACCTTGAACAGGCCAGAAAAGCGGAACGCCCTAAATGCAGCCATGATCGATGGACTGCAAGATGCCTTGGATAAGGTGGAGGGCGAAAAAAAGGCGAAGGTGGTGATCTTAAAGGCTGAAGGCAAAGTGTTCTGCTCTGGTGCTGACCTTGCTGATATCCGAAAGATGCAGGAAAATAGCTATGAAGAAAACCTGGAAGACAGTCAAAAGCTGAAGGCATTGTTCCAGCGGATCTATACTTTCCCAAAAGTGGTCATCGCCCAGGTTCAGGGACATGCCTTGGCTGGGGGCTGCGGCCTGGTTTCTGTCTGTGATTTTGCCTATACTGTTCCGGAAGCCAAGCTAGGATATACCGAGGTAAGGATAGGCTTTGTCCCTGCAATGGTGCTGGTATTCTTGATCCGAAAAATAGGAGAAGGGAAGGCCAAGGCGATGTTGCTGGGGGGAGAATTGATCGCAGGAGATCAGGCTGCCAAAGTTGGTTTGGTAAACGGCGTGTTTGAAGCGGGGGAATTGGAGAAGCGTGTGCTTTCTGTGGCAGAAGGGCTGGTCCTTCAAAATTCGGGGCAGTCCATGGCACTCACCAAGCAAATGATTGCAAAGGTGCAGGGAATGCCTTTGGAGGAGGCCTTGGATTATGCCGCGGAAATGAATGCCCGGGCCCGGGAAAGTGAAGATTGCAAGAAAGGTATTGCGGCATTTTTAGAGAAAAAGTCAATCGATTGGTAAGTTGAAGTCAAAAGCTCTTTCGGTATTAAAAAAGGTGTTTGGGTATGATGATTTCAGGCCCATGCAGGAGGATATTGTCCTTTCCGTTGCCCAGGGGAAGGATGTCTTGGCACTATTGCCCACAGGTGGTGGCAAGTCCATTTGTTTTCAGGTGCCCGCTTTGATGCAGGAGGGGATTTGTATTGTGGTCAGTCCCCTGATCGCGTTGATGAAGGATCAGGTGGATAATCTACGTAAGAGGGGAGTCCTGGCCACAGCGATTTATTCCGGTATGCGGAAGCGTGAGATCGACACGACCTTGGATAATTGCATTTATGGCAATTATAAATTTTTATATGTAAGTCCTGAGCGCTTGCAGACGGATCTTTTTATCGAACGCTTCAAGCGGATGAAGGTCAATTTGATCGCCGTAGATGAAGCACACTGTATTTCCCAATGGGGGTATGATTTTAGGCCTCCCTATTTGGAGATCGCAAAATTAAGGGAATACCACCCGGATGTTCCTTTTGTGGCGTTGACCGCATCTGCTACCCAAAGAGTTCAGGAGGATATTTTAGAAAAACTAAAGCTAAAACATCCGGAAGTATTCATAAAGTCATTTGAGCGGAAAAATCTCTCCTATTCCGTAAGGAAAGCTGAAAACAAGCTGGAAAAAGCCATTGAGATTTTACAGCGGGTCAACGGCTCTGCCATTGTGTATGTAAGGAGTAGAAAGGCGACCAAAGAGATCGCGGTGGCCTTGCATCAGCTGGGGATTTCGGCTACCTATTATCATGCAGGACTGGATAAAGACAGCAGGGAGGCCAGACAGCTGGATTGGAAAAACAATAAGGTCCGGGTGATGGTGGCGACCAATGCTTTTGGCATGGGGATAGATAAGCCGGATGTAAGGATCGTAATTCATATGGACAGTCCCGAAAACCTAGAGAACTATTATCAGGAAGCTGGTAGGGCAGGCAGGGATGAATGGAAGGCTTTTGCCGTGATTTTATACCAAGAAAAAGACCTTACCATGCTTATGGAAAGGGCAGAACAGGCTTATCCGCCCACTGAATTTATCAAAAGGGTTTATCAGAGTCTGGCGAATTATTATCGTATAGCAGTAGGGAGTAGCTTGATGGTGAGTTATGATTTTGAAATTATCGCCTTCACCGACACCTATAAGCTGGATCTGCTAATGACCTATCATGCCATCAAGATATTGCAGGAGGAGGGCTTGGTAGAGTTAAGTGAAGGGTTTTACAGTGCGAGTTCCTTTCACTTTTTGATTGCATCAAGCAAACTATATGAGTACCAGATCGCCCACGCCAGTTTGGATCCGGTGATCAAAGTTTTGTTGAGGATGTATGGAGGAGAGCTTTTTTCGGAGTATATAAAAGTCAGGGAAGACAAACTCTCTGCGGTTTTAAATATAAGTGAGGCTGAAGTGGTCAGGCTTTTGGAAAGGATGGACCATTTGGGGATCGCAGCGTATAATAAGAAGAAAGATAAGCCGCAGGTCACTTTTCTGACCCATCGATACGATGCGGGAAGACTGCCCTTGAACGTGAACAGGATAAAAGAGCGCCGGGAAAACAGTGTCTCCAAGGCAAAAGCCATGGTCGCCTATATAAAGAACAAGATGCTCTGTAGAACGTTACAGTTATTGGAGTACTTTGGAGAGGAAAAAGATCAGGGCTGTGGGGTATGTGATGTTTGCCTTGAAAATAGAAAACAAAAAGATATTCCTGCGCATCTGGATCAGGTACGAAATCGTCTGATGAAAACTTTAATCGGAGGAGAACTGTTTACCTATAAAGAACTCCTAACGGAGTCAGGAGTAAAGGATACTGATGATGAGGCCTTGGGGCTGTTGCGCCAGATGGAAGATGAGGGCGTCATCAGCAGTTTGGAAGATGGTAGAATAAAGATCAATATTGAATGACATTTGTAGATGATATTTTAAAAAAGATTTTTCCCAAAGATGAAAAGGCGGTTAGCCACAGGGAAAATACCAAGTATACCGAGGAAGACCGCAAGGAGATCAAGCTTTGGATGATGAGCGCGGAGGGAGAATCGGCTTTTGATGCTATCTATGGGAATTATCAACTGCAGAAGAAAGGAGAGGAAACTACTCCAGAAATACATGTTTACCGGTCCCCTTATGCCAATGGGATCGCCATTTTTTACGATTTGCCTTTCAATCCGAAAACTTTTTCAAAACTTTTCTTTGCTTTTGGCGAACGAATTGTAGATTTAGGATATGATCGGGTAAGTATCGAAAAAACCGTTCAGGAAAAAGCGCAAGGAGTAAACATCACTGAGAAACAGTACCTAAAACCCATACCAACCTTAATGGCAGGTCAGACTGACCAACTTTTTGGTAATATTTCCATAGAAAAAGTGTCGGTAAACCACCAGCCGCAAATGATCAAGATTCTTGTGACCGTATATTCTGATCGGCTATACACCCAGGCAAGATCATTTGAATCTCTTGTAGAAGTCATGTTTAATCACCAGTAATACCTATGAACAGAGAAGGGTTAAAAAAAATACTTAAAAGTTATCGGACGCCGTTTGAGGAAGAAAAATCATTCATTCATGAATTTATCGACCTCACCGATGAACCGATGGCCTTTTTGAGAGACAGAAAGGAAGGGCACTTCACCGCCTCCGCTTGGATTGTCAACAAGACAAGAACACACACGCTGCTGACCCATCACCGAAAGCTGAACCGTTGGCTGCAATTGGGAGGTCATGCGGACGGCAATGAGAACCTGATGGAGGTCGCCATGACCGAAGCCCGAGAAGAAAGCGGGCTGATTTCGCTGAAATTGGTCGATACCTATATTTTTGATATCGACAAGCACATCATTCCTGCAAATGACAAAGACCAGCAGCATTATCATTATGATGTCCGGTTTTTGGTGGAAGCAGCGATGGATGAGCCATTGACCGTCAGTGCGGAGAGTAAGGATTTGGCTTGGGTAAGCTATGAGACCGTTCCGGACGTGGTCAAAAGCAATGATTCCATCATGCGGATGCTGGAAAAAACCAGCAAGTCGGAGCTGGTTCATTAATAGGCCGCTTTCAATTGGTACCACTTCAGATTTGATGAGCCTCAGCATATGCGAAAATCCTGAGGAAGGGCAAAGTATGTTCTGATATTGGTAAAGATTTTGGGAATAGACTGCCAGATTGTTTATAATTCTTATCTTTGTCTGAAAAAATACCAAAAGTGAGAAAATTACTGATTGTCCCTTTTTTAGTTGGCTTATTGTGGAGCTGTGCCCCTTCAGAGCAAGAACTTTATGATGCAGGAGTCAAGGAGCTGGAGATGGGAAACTATACCGAATCCATTGTCTATTTTGACAAAGTGATCGATAAAAACCCTGAAAATACTTCAGCCTATAATGCCAAAGGGGTTGCCCTGTTTGAAATGGAAAAGTGGGACGAGGCGATAGCGGCCTTCACGGTATCCATGGAGAAGGATTCTACTTCTTATAAGCCTTACCTTAATCTGGGCAATGCCTATTTGGAAAAGAAAGAATTTAAAGAAGCGGTAAAGCATTACAATATGGCCAGCGCTTTGGATCCGAATCAGACGGATATTTATTATAACCGCGGACTGGCACTTTTGGGAATGGAGGAATACGAAGATGCCCTGTTGGATTTTGACATGGCCTTGCAAGTGGACCCCAACCAGGCGCTGACCCATTTTAACAGAGCCAAGGCTCTTTTAGGCAATAATAATCCCTTGGAAGCCATCAATGCATTGGACAAGGCTGTCACGCTCGATGATCAAAACGGGCCAGCTTATTATCTGTTGGGTGTAACCAAGATGAGCGCACTGGGAGAAAAGGAAGAAGGTTGTATTTACCTTAAAAAAGCACTCAGTTTGGGTTACGAAGCAGCCCAGGAGTGGATTGATGAATTTTGTGATAAGGAATCTTGATGACAACTATCGGAAAAGATATTAGCAAGGCGAAGCAACTCTTAGAAGCCGGAGAGCTGGTGGGGATTCCCACAGAAACGGTTTATGGTTTGGCCGGAAATGCATTGGATCCCAAAGCAGTCAGTAAAATTTTTGAAACCAAAAACCGCCCAAGTTTTGATCCGCTGATCGTCCATACCGGAAGTATTGAACAAATCAGCGATTATACCACCGGCGTGTTGCCGGAACTAGAGGAGCTGGCGAAAAGGTTCTGGCCGGGGCCACTGACTCTTTTATTGCCCAAGAAGGCGATCGTGCCTGATCTGGTTACCAGTGGTTTGGAGCAGGTGGCGGTAAGGGTTCCTAGTCATCCTTTGACCAGGGAGTTGTTGTTGTCCCTGGATTTTCCATTAGCGGCACCAAGTGCCAATCCTTTTGGCTATATTAGTCCTACCCAAGCCTCCCATGTGATGGATCAGTTGGAGGGCAAGATTTCTTATATACTTGACGGTGGAAGTTGTGATATAGGCCTGGAAAGTACCATTGTTGGGATGGAGCAGGGAGAAATCATCATTTATAGACTTGGAGGGGTGGAGGTTTCCGCCATCAAGGAAGTGGTGGGCAATGTCCTGATTTTGCCACAGTCCAGTAGCAATCCCAAATCACCGGGGATGCTGAAAAGTCATTACGCTCCCAGAAAACCCTTTGTTTTAGGTGAATTGGAGCAATTGGTGCCCCATTACCAGGCAAAAGGTGAGCGGTTTGGCGTTTTGAGTTTCCAAAAGCACTTTGAAGCGGTCGATGCCGCAGACCAAAGCGTGCTCAGCGAAAGCGGAGATTTTAAAGAAGCCGCACAGCACCTGTTTGCCGCCATGCGCTATTTGGACCAGCGTGATGTTTCCCTGATTTTGTCTGAGGAACTGCCTGAAAAGGGGCTGGGCAAGGCCATCAATGATAGGCTCAGAAGGGCTTCGGCAAAGTAATAAGTAGTTTTTAAAAGAATCTATAATCAATAAAAAACCTATTAACCATGAACAGTAGGATTAAATCTGTTGACAACCTAAGCTTTGAAGGCAAAAAGGCCCTGATCAGAGTTGATTTTAATGTCCCGTTGGATGCAAAGTTCAATGTGACCGATGATACAAGAATCCAAGCGGCACTGCCCACCATCAATAAGATATTGAAGGATGGGGGAGCTGTTATTTTGATGTCGCATTTGGGGCGTCCCAAGGATGGGCCAGACGACAAGTTTTCCCTGAAACACATTTTGCTGGATTTGGAGAAGGCTTTGGACCGTCCGGTGAAATTTGCTCCTGACTGTATCGGTGAAGAGGCAAAGCATTTGGCCGCAGGACTTAAAGGTGGAGAGGTGTTATTGCTGGAAAACCTTAGATTTTACAAAGAGGAAACCAAAGGAGATGCTGAATTTGCTAAGAAGTTGTCCACCTTGGGAGACATCTATGTGAACGATGCTTTTGGTACTGCGCACCGTGCCCATGCTTCCACTGCCATTGTAGCGGAATACTTCAATGACAAAGTATGTGGTTACCTGATGCTTTCTGAATTGGAAAATGCAGATAAAGTCCTAGGTAATCCGCAAAGACCGCTAACCGCCATTATGGGTGGGGCCAAGATCTCGGATAAAATCCTGATCATCGAAAAGCTGTTGGACAAGGTGGATAACCTGATCATTGGTGGCGGTATGTCTTATACCTTTGCCAAAGCTAAAGGGGGTTCTATCGGTGATTCTCTTTTAGAGGCGGACAAACTGGAACTTACCAAAGAACTGGAAGCGAAGGCAAAAGAAAAAGGAGTAAAACTTTATTTGCCGGTAGATAACATCACCTCAAAGGAGTTTGCCAATGATGCTGAGCAGGGTACGGCCAAAAGTGGCCAGATTCCTGATGGCTGGATGGGCCTGGATATCGGAGTGGAAACACGCGACATCTTTGCAGATGTGATCAAAAATTCAAAAACCATCCTTTGGAATGGTCCTATGGGTGTATTTGAAATGGAGAGCTTTGACAAAGGAACGAAAGCGGTTGCTGAAGCAGTAGTGGAAGCTACTGAAGCAGGTGCGTTTAGCCTCATCGGTGGTGGTGATTCCGCTGCTGCAGTAAATAAATTTGGATTTGGAGAGAAAGTATCATTTGTATCTACGGGTGGAGGCGCCTTATTGGAGCATATGGAAGGTAAAGTGCTTCCTGGAGTGAAGGCATTGGAGCCTTGATCCTTTAGCAAATAAGAAAATTGAGAAAGGCTGCTTCGAGAGAGGCAGCCTTTTTTGATGTCCGGATTTATGCCATGACTCAAAGTCATGGCATGAATCTTAGATAGCTCTAAAAATTCTTTCTAAATCAGGTTAGATGGGAAGAGCTTAGAAGCTCTTGAAAGTCCCCAGCCTACAGTGTTTTTTGACCCTTGTAAGCATGTACGGCCACTTAGGTCAAACTTTTAAACCTTTCAACCTTATCCCAACGATCATCAATACCTTATCTCCACTGACACCACACCACGCTGGATCATGTCCAGTCTTTGGGCGGCTTTTCGGGAAAGGTCGATGATCCTGCCGGAAGAAAAGGGCCCCCTGTCATTTATCCGGACTTTTACCGTTTTGCCATTTTGAAGATTTTTGACCTTTACCTTGGTGCCGAAGGGTAAATTCCCATGGGCCGCGGTCATTTTGCCAGGATGGTACTTTTCACCACTGGCGGTTTTTCTCCCATTGAATTTATCCGCATAGTAGCTGGCTTTGCCGGTTTGGACTTGCCTGGAAGAAAGGGAGAGAGAGGCACAGGAACTGGACAGCAGTAGGATACATATCCAGAAGAGGATTCTCTTTTTCAGAAAGACGGCAGATAGGGCAGAGGTCATATATTGGTGTTTGGTATATGGAATGTGGTATATAGTATTTGGTATTTGGCGCTCCGGTCCAAATGCCGCATGCCAATTACTTTTTTTATTTTACCCTATCAACTTTTAAGCCAGACTTACCTCACAAAAATCCATTCATTTTCCTTGCTTTGAGGTTGGGAAAATTCATAGCCCTCACGGTTGAAGAGCTTGATTTTTTCGGGTTCGGTGATTCTGTTTTTGATGATATAATCCGCCATCATCCCCCTTGCCTGTTTGGCAAAGATCCCGACCACTTTGTACTTGCCGTCGCGGTGCTCCTTGAAGTTTACATGGATCATTCTTGACTTGAGGGCTTTTTTATCCACGGCTTTGCCATATTCTTGGGAGGCCAGGTTGATGACCGGTTCTCCTTGGCTTATGCTGTTAATGGCCTTGGAGATTTTGGTTCCCCAATACTCGTAAAGGTTTTTTCCTTTTTTATTTTCTAAGCTGATGCCCATTTCCAGGCGATAAGGCTGAATAAGGTCCAGTGGCTTCAAAAGGCCGTAAAGTCCCGAAAGAATTCTTAAGTGGTTTTGGGCAAATTCAAGGTCCTCAGCCAGGTAATTGTCCACATCCATACTCCTGTACACGTCTCCTTTGAAGGCCAACAGTGCTTGTTTGGAGTTTTCTATGGTAAATTCTTTGTCAAAGTTATGGTATCTTTCTTCGTTTAACTGGGCGATATTTTCACTTACTTTCATCAGTTGGCGGATATCGGCCACTGATTTCTTTTTCATAAGGGACACCAAGGCTTTGATGTCTGTTTTAAAATCAGGTTGGGTGGCCAGGGAGATTTCAGTGGTACTCATATCCAGCGTTTTTGCTGGAGATATTAATGCGATCATAATTATTCAATTACAACAATGGCTTTTTTTATGGATTTTTCTAAATCTTGGTCTCTGCTCTTAAACTTTATAATCACCGGATAGGTTCCTATCGGGGCTTTTTGGCCATTGATCATTCCGTCCCACCTGCAGAAGGGCGAGTTTTCCGGGATATTTTCTTCAATGCAATGATAGATCAGTTCGCCCCATCGGTTATAAATGAGGACACTGATTTCGTCTACGAAGCTGTTGACATATACCACAAAATTCCTTTCCGGATCCCCTGGGATAAGGGCGTTAGGTGTTGTGATATTAAGCGTACAATCTTCAATGACCTCAAAAGTAGTGGAAAAAGTACAACCGGCCATATCGGTGACTACTAAAGTATAATTTCCGGCCTGCATTGGCGTGAAAGTGGGAGCTGTGCTGACCTGCTCATCTTCCAGGAACCACTGGTACCTGCTCCAGGTGCCCAAAGAATCGATGGTAGTGGACACTCCTTCTAAGGTACATATGGTATAGGTAGGGTCCAATGCCGGTGTTGTGGAATTGGACCGTAATACGGCCGCTCTGTCAGTGCCCAGAGAGCAGAGTCTGCCAAAGGCTTCATGGATCAGTCTGACCCTGTAAGTACCGGGATCGGTGACGGTAATTTGATCCATGCCGTCCAATCCGGGAATAAGCACACTGTTATTGTTGGCGTCCACCGTAAACCAATAGGGTCTGACATTGACATCGTCAGGAGCATCGTAAATGGCCGTCAGGGTAGCGGTGGTTCTTCCTTCACACATCCCTGAAGTGATTTCCAGTTCGACTTCCATTGCCCTAGGAAGGTCAGGTACTTCAAATTCCAAGGGTGCATGTGGGCATACGGTGCTGTTCATAGGCTGTACGTCCAAGGAATAGTTGCCAGGTGTTTTGGGCGCAAAAGTTCTGTTTCTTCCGATGATCTGGCCCAATGAATTTCTCCAAAGGAACAGGTAGTTGGCCGGATTAAAGCCCGAACCAAGTTCTGCGGTATAGCGAAGCCCGGTATTACAATCATAGGTTGGTTCCGATACTGAAAATACCACTTGGTCGTTCAGGGTCAGGTTCATTTCCCTCTGCCTGGGGCAGTTGACGCCGCTAGGGTCTTCACCTAAAACCGTATAAAGGCCCTCCTGATCAAGAATGTATTGACCATTTTCGGGTAAGACCACCGTCCCGTCCGGAGCGGTAATGGTATAGTCAATCCCTGTGCTCGGTTCGGGGCTGAAGTAATAAGCTTCGCAGCCAACAGGGTTGGTAGGGACAGAGAAGTTGGTCAGGGATTTGCCCTCAATGAGATATAATTGGGGATCAGTGACCGTACATCCATTAGGATCTGAAATCTGTACGGCATAGCTCCCGTCATCAAGCGGGATGGAGATGCTGCCATTGATCTCTCCGCTAATCTCTTGACCGTTTTCTTCCCTTGTGATAAGATAAGTGCCTGATGATGGGTTGCCGGTCAGGGTAATCTCCATACTTCCTTCGATTACCGTGTTAATGTCACAGGTCTCTGGTAGGGTAGTGATGGTGTAATCAAAACCTGCAGGAGGATTTTCATTGGAGATATTCACTGTTCTGGTAAACTGACATCCATCGCTTTCTGCGGTGACAGTGTAAATGCCAGGCAGCAAATTCTCTATGGGGCCCAATATTTCACCCTCACTCACATTGGTAAAGACTTGGTCAGTTTCATCAATGGTGACAGTTTCTGCGTCAGTGAGCATACTGATGGAAAAGCTTCCGTCAGCGGTGGCACAGTCCGTCGCTTGGTTGATAACTTCTGTGCTGAAATCAGGGATCGGTTTTATGAGGAGTTCGGCTTTTTTCTCTACAATACAACCTGGCAGGATGGGGTCTTCTGCTCGCATAATGATGTCATAAAGCCCCGGTCCAGGTAAGTCTCTGATATTAAGGTCCCATTCATATCCTCGCCCCAAGACGGTAGGTGCATCAGGACTTCCCTGAAGTTGATAAGACCATTCTCCCATCACGGGGGTGTCGGGCGAGAAGAGGATGTGATTGTCATCAAAACAGGTTTCTTCCGAGTCCTGGTTAAGGTTGAAATTAAACGCCGGGCCAGCAAAGACGGAGCCGGTTACAGGACAGGATTGAAAGTCGGGGTCAGCCCCCTCTGGAGTAACCAGGCTAACGGTTACCGTATAGATGCTCTCTTCCGTTATTTCGATAGAGTTGGAGTTTTCATCGCCAAACAGTTCCCCGGCAGCATTTCTCCATTCGAAATTGTACAAGCCTTCATCAGGATCGTATCCATCAATGGCGGTTAGGGTAACCACTTCACCGCTACAAAAAGTAACATCATCCTGAAGGGTAAGCACAGGAGGAGCCACCACCTCAACCTCCATGCTGCCGTTATAGTAATCCGGATTACCGCATCTTTCTACATCCAAGGTTACGGTGAACACGCCGGCCGTATCAAAGGAATATTCCAGGTTCTGGAAATCGTCCCCCTCGCCTGAAATGGTGAATACTGTAGAGCCATCACTGTCAATAATCCCCCAGGTATAAAAGTCGATGTCCGGTTCACCTGAGCCTTCAAACATCCCTAGGGCTTCTCCATTTTCATCGAGGCAGAGCCTTTCAGGACCTGAAATTTCAGGGTCTGGGACATTGCTTCCAGAGTTCTGTACATAAGAGGGAAGTCCAAGGTTGTTGGTGCCGTTGGTCAAAGGCCCCTGTTCATTGTAGGTGCTGTTGTTGCAGTCCGCTCCGGGGCTGATTTCGCCCACTTGCGGTGCACCCACCACCGAAACATAAATTTGTCCGTTGGGTCCCATCTGAATAGCCCCAAGATCAGGCCCGGCACTGCCGGATAGGAGTGTTCTACTGACTTGGATACATTGTTCTATTTGGTCTTGGGTGCTGGCATTTTCAAAGCAGCTGGGGCAGATTTCCGTGCTTGGGTTGTCCGGATCTGTATTGTCATCAATATCCACCCCTTGGATAAAGATTTCTTCTATCCCCTTACCGTTTTTGTAGGATACAAATATTTTATCACTGTCACTGCCAAACTCCAAACCGTAGACCTCGTCATCGCATTCGAGATCAATGGTTGCATATTCCGTTAACTCTCCTGTCTCTTCATCAAAGTCAAAAATATCCACTTTGCTGCACCCTCCCTCTGTAAGGGTGATGGCGAGTTTTTCTCCGTCAGGACTGAATTTCATGGACCCCACGCCCGTACCAAAATTGTGTGCGCTGCCAACTGAACTGGCAACGGCTTGGCCAATGCCCTGGGCGCTTACCGGGTAGGCCCTGAAGGTATTATTGCCTATCTCGTGGAACATGACCCAGGTGGTGTCTCCCGTTTCTATTGCGGCAGATTGCTCTGTCCCTGGGTTGAAGAGAAAATTGTCCCCACTGACCACGCTTCCCACCCCTTGTTGGTTTTCCCCCTTAATGTCGATCAGTGAAAATTTGACCGTATTGGAGCCGCTGGAAGAAGCTTCAGTGGTAAACAGGTAGTACAAGGTCTGTTCCTGAGGGACCTTTACAGCAATCACACTTTGCGCAGAGGAATTGTCTCCTCCGATGTCCTGCCCGTTCTGCATCGGGTTACCATTAAGGTCCCAAACCGTTTGGCCGTCGGTGTAGAAAAGTACCTCGCCTGCTTGGTCAGATATGGTGGTGGTACCGGCAGGAATGTCCCAGCCAGGATGTCCTTCAGGAATCTCCACGGGGCGGGGCAATGGCCCGTCCGGATTGTCAGGGTCGGGGTTAAAATCCAGTCCTGCATTGTTGCCAAAATACCAAATATTATTGGTCTGGTCATCGACTTTTTCATTGGCAACAGGGTCCCACATTTTGATGGTCGTCTCAGCGTAAACGTAACAGGATGAGCCCTGTTCTCTGGCCAATACCCAATAAGTTCCTGGCTCACAGACTTCATTTGCTCCTTCTGCAATCCAGCCTTCCTCTTTTTTATTGGACCAAAAATACTCGTAACTGGAGCCGCTGCCCTGGCCGCCACCGCCCCCAATGCCTATTCCTCCTCCGCCTCCGCCTTGGCCACCTCCCTGGCCTTCATCTCCAGAGCTTACCTCGAGCATTTCATTTAGGTCCAAACAGGTCATACAGGTCGTGGTATCCGAAGGGGTGAAGCTGGCCTGTAAATTGTTTTCCTGAAAGGAAATGGGATAGCTTGCCGTCTCGGTGGAGCCGTCCTCAAAAGTTACCGTCAGCGTCACATTGATACTTTGTTGGCCAGTGGCATCAGCGGGAAGTAGCAGGTGTTCCTCGGTGAGGTCCAGTTCTATTTCTTCTCCATCTTGGTCGACTGGCGGGGGGGCGATTTCCCATTCATAAGACTCCACCGGAATATTGGGCGGGGTGAGCAGAGAGGTGATCTGCAAAGGGGTGTTCATACAGGGCATCTGCGGAGACCAAGTAAAATCCACCGTCGCTTCAATGTCTGCGTTTGGGGCGAAGGAGGTGAAGGTATTTCCGCAAAAGTCAGTTCCGCCAAAAGGATCCTCGTCTATGTCTACAGCTAAAATTTCCGGTTCATCCGGGTTGGCGATCGCTCCTACAAAATAGGCATCACTGCCTGTTTCTTTGTAGATATAATAGAGCTTTCCATCTGGGCCTATTTTAAGGTCGGATATTTCTTCTATGGGATTTTGTAAAGGGATCCTTTCGGGCGTGGCACCGGGGTCTGTTAGCCGGAAAAGGTCCCCTCCCTGGCTGTAATAGATATAATCGCCCGAAGGGGTGACCGTCAGTCCGCCGAAGGCTTCTCCGTTTCCTTCGGTCTGTGGCATCTCATTCACAGAACCAAAGGTACCGTTGGCAGTATTGATGTTGACAAAGGCCAAATTGCCTCCGGTACCCTCCGGTAAGAGAAATAGTGTGCCGCGGTCTACATTGGTGTTTTCTACAAAATAGGAGGCTTTTGGGGTAAAGGGAAAGGGGCGAGCGGTCCGGTCAGAGAATACTCCCTCAGAATCCTGTATCTCACGGGTCACAATTTCTCCATTTTCAAAACTGACCAGAAAGTTGATGTCGCTACTGGTGCCGGTTCCCCTGATGACGGTTACGAATCCCTGGGCGGGCCCGATGACACCGTCTTCCGAAACGGCACCGGCAGGAGGTTGGCCAGGGGCTGCGCCCCCCTGGTCATTCATGTCCACTATGGCATATTCCAGGTTGCCGGAGTTGGAGAGGTAAAGGATGTAAAAAAGTTTTTCACCTCCTTCTTCGGTTTCATAGTCCAATGGAGCGATGGCAACGGTTTGTTTGCCGGTTTCCGTTCCTCCAAGCTCATTGCCGTCAAAATCCGGCAAACCCTGGATTTGCTCGTTAAGGTGGTTATAGACCAATGCACCGTCGGTATAAAACATGACCGCGCCTGTAATGGGGTCTATGGCTGCAGCAACATTTCCAGTGCCCAAGGGTTGGTTTCCGGGAAGGCTGTTAATGTTTGGCGTGTTTCCTTTTCCAAAAGAAATATAATTATTTTCTTGATCAGAACCACAGTAACCAAAAATCCATTCGTTATTATTGTATCCCTGGGAATAAACCAAGCCGCTGCTTGAAAGGCATAAAAAGGTTAGGATTATTGGAAGAATCCATCCGATATTTATGTGATTAAGCGTCCTTTTCATAATTTGCGGGATACGGATAACAACACCTTCGCGGGCAAAACGTTTATATGCTTAGTTACTCAAATAAACGAACAAATATTTGTTTAGGTCTTATATATACTTAGTTTTTTGCACTTTAGCCATAGTATCCTCCACTAGTTATAGTTTTGGACAGGATCCTCAATATAGTCAATATTATGCCGCTCCCCTTTATTTAAATCCGGCATTTGCGGGGGCTGATCTTCAGACCCGTCTAGGGGCCAATTACCGGAAACAATGGCCCGGCCTAGAGGCGGAGTTTACGACGTTTTCGTTTTACGTGGACACCTTTCTGGAGGAATATAATAGTGGCGTCGGTTTTATGGTAATGAACGATGTGGAGGGCGCTGCGGATTTGAGGTCATTGACCATTTCAGGGATGTACTCCTACGAGCTAAGGCTGAGCGAGGGGCTGTATTTTCGTCCCGGATTTCAGGCCAGCTATATCAGAAGGGATATAGGCTATTATGAAAACCTGGTTTTTGCCAACCAAATCAATCCCAATGATCCCTTCGGGCCAATTTTTCCCAGTGATACCAACTTGGCAGGTTTGGGAGAACCTGTAGACCTGCTTTCACTGTCTTTTGGAGGACTGTTGTTCACGGACAAGTTGTGGTTGGGAGGATCCGTGCACCATGTCAATGAACCCAACCAGTCTTTCCTGGATGAAAATGATTCCTCCAGCATACTGCCCCGAAAATTTTCAGCCCATGCAGGCTACAAGATATCTTTGGGGCATGGAGCGATGAGAAGGGATTTTACGCATACCTACAAGGAACGTTTTTTTGTGCCCACCATTAATTACAAGCGGCAGGGGCCTTTTGAGCAATTGGATCTGGGAGCCTATGTGTATGCCGAGCCGGTGATTTTTGGTCTATGGTATAGAGGCCTTCCTTATAAGCCGTTGAACAGTGAAAGTAATCGGGATGCCTTGGTGCTCCTGTTAGGCTTAAGCCTGCCATCAGGGATGGATATAGGGTATAGTTTTGATTATACCATGTCCCAGCTGGGGATACAGTCCGGAGGGGCCCACGAGTTGAGCGTTTCCCTACGTTTCCCAAGAAACAATCCCGGTGCACCTCGGCTCAGGGATACCTTGCTGCCTTGTCCTAAATTTTAGTAGCTTTGCCCCATGAGTGCAGAAGGACTGAAATACCTGATGATCGGATTGATAGTAGCCGGTTTTCTTTTCAATAAATTAACCAGCTGGCTGAATGTAAAGCAGCCTGTGCCGGAAGTGCCCCGGACCTTGATCAAGCACTTGGATCGGGAGAAACTTTTGGAAGCAAAATCCTATCAGAAAACCAACTATAATTTTGCATTGGTAACCGGGCTCATTTCCTTTTTGGTAACGATATCTTTGCTGTATTGGGGGCTGTTTGGGGTATTGGATAGCTGGATCAGTGACAGGATTGCCAATGGTATCCTGCAATCACTGGCGTTCTTTGGGATAGTGTTCCTCGCGTCAGACATCCTTTCCCTGCCATTTGATTATTACCAAACATTTAAAATCGAAGAGGAATACGGTTTCAATAAAACAAGTACAAAGACCTACGTGATGGACAAACTCAAGGGCTATGCCCTAGGTGTCATTCTTGGAGGAGGTCTACTGGTTTTGCTCCTCTGGTTGATCAATAGCCTGGGGCCTTCTTTTTGGCTTTATTTCTGGGCGGTGGCGGCCTTTTTTATGGTGCTGCTCAATATGTTTTATACTTCCTGGATTTTGCCGCTATTCAATCAACTGAAACCCTTGGAAGAAGGTGAACTGAAAGATAGCATCATGGCCTACGCCTCCTCGGTGGGGTTTTCTCTGGACAATGTATTTGTGATTGACGGAAGCACCAGGTCCACCAAGGCCAACGCCTTTTTTTCAGGCTTCGGAAAACGTAAGAAAGTGGTGCTGTACGATACCCTGATACAGCAACATACGACAGAGGAGTTGGTTGCCGTATTGGCTCACGAAGTAGGCCACTACAAGAAAAAACACATTCTTCAAAGCCTGTTCATCAGTGTAATTCAGGTGGGGTTGATGCTGTTTGTCTTATCGCTTTTTGTCAACAGCGAAAACATTAGCCAGGCCTTGGGGGGAGAAAGTACTGCCGTACATCTGAATTTGATCGGTTTTGCACTACTGTATTCTCCTATCTCCACCCTGCTAGGAGTGGGCATGAACATGCTGAGCCGGAAAAATGAATTTGAGGCTGATCACTACGCCAAGGAAACTTATGCGGGAGAACCTTTAGCAGAGGCCCTGAAGACCCTTTCGGTGAAAACCCTTACCCAAATCAATCCGCATCCAGTACATGTATTTGTGAATTATTCCCACCCTCCCTTAATGGAAAGGCTGGAGAAATTGGAGGAGTAGGTTAATTCCCATTAGAGGATTTAAAGAGAAGTTCTTGTTTTATTAATTTTTTGCTTAAATTAATCGAATTAAATAAAAACTTCAATTATGATAAGATCCTTCACCCTTTCTATTCCCTTTGTTTTGATAATGGTTCTGATTGGTTTTGGCGCCTGCAGTTCTTCTACAGAGAAGGCAGAAAAAGCATTGCCAAGGATAGCCATTGCCGGCTTGGCCATCGAATCCAGTACCTTTTCGCCTGCCGTAACAGAAGAAGATGCCTTCCATTCCAAAACAGGGGAGGATATTTTTTCCTATTATCCTTTTATGGCTCCGGATTCTGCCAATAGGAAGCGGGCCGATTGGGTTCCTACCTTGAAAGGACATGCTATCCCCGGGGGGATCGTGAGTAGGGAAGCCTATGAGTCATTGATGGAAAAGACACTTAGCATGCTAAAAGAAAACGGACCCTATGATGGTTTGTTTTTCGATATCCACGGAGCCATGAGTGTGCAAGGTCTGGACGACCCAGAGGGGGATATGATTGTAAGAATCCGGGAAGTGATCGGTGAGGAGCCAATTATTTCCACGTCCATGGATTTACATGGCAACGTGTCATGGAGACTGGCAAAGCATTCAGATATTATCACCTGCTACAGATTGGCACCTCATGAGGATGCTTTAGAGTCTAAAAAAAGAGCCATGGACAATCTTTTGGACCGCTTGGAAAGCGGAAAAGGAAAGCCCGCTTACAAGGCTTATATTCCTGTGCCGATCTTATTGCCGGGCGAGAAAACCAGTACACGCATAGAGCCCGGCAAGAGCCTTTATGCGAAGGTGAAGCCGGCTGCAGATCAGGAGGGAGTGGTGGATGCTGCTATCTGGATAGGTTATGCTTGGGCGGATGAGCCAAGAAACCATGGGGTGGTGATGGTGACCGGTGATGACAAAGATAAAGTGGCCCAGTCGGCCGAAGATTTGGCCAAAAGTTTTTGGGAAGTAAGGGAGGAGTTTGATTTTGTAGCCCCAACAGCGACATTGGAGGAAGCATTGGACGCAGCCATTGCCAGTGATAAGGTGCCATTTATGATCAGTGACTCAGGGGATAACCCCACAGCCGGTGGGGCAGGGGATGTTACCTGGACCCTAAAGGAGATTTTGGAGAGACCTGAATTTAAAAAGGAGGATGGCCCATCCTTGATCTATGCGTCAATTCCTGGACCTGAGCTTATTGAAGCGGCTGAAAAAGTAGGAGTAGGAGGGCAAGTGGAAGCCCCTGTTGGAGCAGCGGTGGATGATCGCTATTCAGGGCCGATCATGTTAAAGGGAACGGTGCAAGCTATAGAGCAAGGTGACCGAGATGCGGAAACGGAAGTAGTTGTGAAAGTGGGCAGCGTTAATGTCATCGTAACAAAAAAACGCAAGCCCTATCATCATGAAAGTGATTTCACAAATCTTGGCCTGAAGCCAAAGGAGACGGATATTGTCGTGGTTAAGATCGGTTATTTGGTGCCGGAGCTATACAATATGCGGGCAGATTGGCTGTTGGCACTTACTCCTGGGGGCGTCGATCAGGATCTTTTCCGTCTGGAATACGGACGTATTAAAAGGCCTATGTTCCCATTTGATGCAAATATGGAAGATCCGGATCTATCGGTGCAGTGGGTGCCCTTGTCTGATGAGTGAGAAAGTAAGGGTATTGGGTCTTGAGTCTTGAGTCGGGAGGCTTTAGTATCAAGTAACCGAATCATTAATGTAGAGAATAAAATATTTTCGAATCCCCTTTCTTTGGTTAGAAAGGGGATTTTTGTCTTAGAGGGGGAAGTGTCTGAAGATTGGTCTACTAAAAGTTGATTAACTTCATCTCCAAACAGTTAAATGGACTAATCATGCGGATCGTTTTAAGCAGAAAAGGATTTGATATGCAATATGGAGGCCAGCCCAGTCCGATTTTGCCGGACGGGAGCTTGTTGAGCTTGCCCATTCCAGAGGAGGCTGATCAGCAGTCTTATGGTGAGCTGATGCATCAAGGGCAACCTTATTCTGATTTGATCAGGACATTGAATCCCCATACAAAGCTGGGACCTGAATGCCACTGCCACCTGGATCCCGATTTGGTAGAAGAGGCTTTGCCCAGGTCAAAAGGTTGGCGCCCTCTTTTTGGTCAGACCGGGGCAGCGCAGGGGCATCTCGCCAAAAGCGGGATTGGTCCGGGAGATCTTTTTTTGTTTTTTGGCACTTTTAGAAGAACAGCATTTCATCAGGGGAGATTGAGGTATGTTAAGGACGCTCCCCAGGTACATTTGATTTTTGGTTATCTGGAAATAGGAAAGGTACTTGACCGGTTTGAAAAATTTGACCAAGAAGTAAGCTATCATCCGCATGCTCAGGAAAGATTTCGCGGAAGAACAAATAATTGTATTTATAAAGCGACCAAAGCCTTGAGTTTTTTGCCCCAGCTTCCCGGGGCAGGCGTATTAACCTATCATCCCGGACTGCTCCTTACCAAATTGGGTTATTCCAAGAGTCGCTGGGAACTGCCGGAGTATTTCAGGGAAGCGGAGATCAGCTATCATTCTCCCCAATCATTTAAAGCAGATTATTTTCAGTCAGCAGCCAAGGGGCAGGAGTTTGTGGTTAGTGGCGGGCAGCAAATCACAGGCTGGGCAAAAAGACTGATCAAAAAAGGAAGTAGTCTTTGAGGCAGAGGGGACCATGAGGCCGCCGTCTCTACCGATGAACTGAAAAAGTACCCTGATTTTTTTATCGTCCTCGGATGATTTCTTAGTTTCGCCGACTAATTGAAAAGTGATGACCTGTACTGCGAAGAGAAAATCAATTAAGTATATTGATCCTACCAATGTGTTGCCCCAGACGCCTTTTTGGGCCAGGCTGAAACACAATCAAGGCTATGAACCCAAGGGGTTTCAAGTGACGGTGGCAGAAGAACTTTTGGATCCCCGTGCAAAATCAGACCAAGAAATAAACGAGGATTTGTTGGTCTTGATCAAGCGCGTCAATGATAGCCATTCTTTTGCCTATGTGCCTTATGGGCCTAAGCTGGAACCGCTATTTGAGTATCAAGGGGCTTTTTTGGAGAAGTTGTCAGAAGCACTGAGGCCCCAGTTGCCTTCGGATTGTGCTTTTATCCGCTATGATTTGATGTGGCAAAACCAATGGGCTGATGAGGACGAACTTTATGACCAAAATGGCAACTGGCAGGGACCTCCCTCTCCTCAGACCCAAGAGTTCAGAGTGAATTTCAATACCAAGTTTTGGAACCTGAAAAAAAGTGTCTCAGATTCCTTGCCCAAGAATACTTTCTTTTTAGACCTCGAGAAGAAGGACGAAGAGCTTTTATATGAGATGCGGTACAATACCCGGTACAATATTCGGCAGGCGTTCAAAAAAGGTGTCGAAGTAAGAGAGCACGGCGTGGAAAAGCTGGAGGAGTGGTATGACCTGTATGAGGAGACGGGCCAAAGGAAGGGGATTGAATACCAGCAAAAAGATTATTTCTTGGATTTATTCGAACAGCAAGATGATAATGTAAGTGTATGCTTGCTGATGGCCGAATATGGAGAAGATATTGTGGCGTCTATGTTTTTGGTGCTTTCACACAAACGGGCCACTTATCTTTTTGGAGCGTCCGCATCTCATCAAAAGCAGGCAATGGGAAGTTATGCCTTGCAGTGGGAAGCCATCACGAGGGCCAAAGCCTTCGGCTGTGAAGAATACGATATGTTTGGCTGCGCACCCAATTTGGAAAAGTCTCACCCCCTACACGGTGTGCATTTGTATAAAAAGGGATTTGGAGGCCAATTATTCCATCGTATGGGCTGTTGGGATTATCCCTTTGTAGAAGAGGACTATGAGTTGATCAAGGCCCGGGAATTAAATGCTTAGCGCGCTGAACCAGGTTTAGGGGTTGGCGCCGGAAATATTCATGTCCAAGGTGTAAACAGCCTTGCTGGCTGTAATAAAGAGGGTTTTTCGGTCTTTTCCGCCAAAGGTCACGTTGGCCGTCCATTTTTGGGGGACGGGGATATGTCCGATTTTTTCTCCCTTGGGACTGAATATGGTGACACCATCCCCGGTCAGGTAGACGTTGCCTCTTGCGTCGATGGTCATGCCATCCGACCCCATGTCCACAAAAAGCTCAGGAGACCCTAGGCTGCCGTCATCCTGTATTTGGTATTTGTAGGTCTTTTTGTCCCCGATGTCTGCGATATAAAGTGTTTTTCCCTCTTTGGTGCCAATAATGCCATTGGGGCGGACAAAGTGATCGGCCACAACTTTGACTTCCTGGCCATTGGGAGATCGGTAATAAACCCTTTGCCTCTCCATGTCCATCTCTTGTCTTTTCCAATAAGGGCGTTGGTAATAGGGATCGGTAAAATAGATCCCTCCTTTTTTGTCAACCCAAAGGTCATTGGGGCCATTGAAGTTTTTTTGCTCAAACCCATCCAGGAGAACGGTGACATTCTTTTCATGGTCAATTCTCCAAAGCTGGAAATTTTCATCGGCACAGGCCAGTAAGCGGCCCTCTTGGTCAAAGTAAAGCCCGTTTGCCCGCCCGGCATCTTCCATAAAAATGCTTACTTCACCCGTTTCGGCAGACCATTTGTGTATACGGTTATTCGGCTGATCGGTGAAGTATACATCGCCGTTAGGGGCAAGCGCGGGCCCCTCGGTAAAGGCAAAGCCTTCGGCGGCTAATGTAGGTACTGTTCCTTCTTTATAAAGGGCTGTTTGTAAGGAATTGCAGGAAAAGAGCATTCCCAAGATGGTTGTGGATACAAAAAGTAAGGTAGTTTTATTGATCATAATGTTTACTGTCTTGAGCCCAATCTGATTTTTTCTGAATGATGCACTGCAGGTTTATAGAAAATCAATGTCCACATTGAAGGGGTATTTCATCAGGTAGTGCAGGGCGTCTTCCACTTTGAAGCCTTCGAAGAGTACCTTGTACAGGTTTTCGGTGATCGGGGCGCGCATGCCTGTTCCTTCCAGGAAAGTTTTGAGCAGTCGGACGGTATTGATGCCCTCGGCTACTTCCTCCATGCTGTCATTGATGTTTTCTAGGCTTTCACCTTTTGCCAGGCGGTAACCGACGGTATAGTTCCGGGAGAAGGTAGAACTGCAGGTAGCAACCAGGTCTCCGATCCCGGCCAGCCCTACAAAGGACTGTGTCTGCCCGCCCAAAGCTTTGCCCAGGTGGATCATTTCTACCATGCCGCGGGAGATCAGTAAACCCTTGGCATTTTCTCCAAGCCCCAATCCTGCCAATGCCCCTGAAGCGATCGCGATGGTGTTTTTGAGTACCCCACTCAGTTCTACCCCGATAATGTCCTGGTTGCCATAGACCTGGAATTTGTCAGAGCGCAGTAGTCTTTGTCCCTCCAAAATGACCTCGTTGAACCTGCTGGCAACTACCGTGGCGGCAGGTTGGCCTTTGGAAAGCTCCTTGGCCAGGTTGGGTCCAGCTAAGCAGCCTACCCTCACCACAACCGTTTCGTTCAGAATGACTTCGCTCATGGTCCAAATGTTTTCCCTGCTTATTTTACTGACATCGTCCAGTGTTTTGCCATCTGGCAGATTGAGCGCCAGTCCTTTGGTGCCATGGATCAAGATATGGTAAGGGTGCAGGTAAGGGGCAAACTTCCTCATGACGTCTTTCATGCCTGAGGAGGAAACTACCGGAAACATTACCTCGCAAGCCTGGCAGATTTGCTCAGGATCCGTGGTGGCAGAGATATTGGGGTGGAGCTTTCTGCCTTCAGCCCTATTGGTATTGTTGATTTCGTCGACGATTTCCGGTTTTCGTGCATACACAATTACCTTGCTTTTTTCGGCAAGGATATTGGCAATGGCCGTTCCAAAACTGCCAATGCCGATCACGCCTACCGGCCTGTCGTGGTTATTGGAAGAGTTGCTCGAGGTCATATCCGTCCAGTCTGTTGTGGTAATAATACAAAAGGCTCATGTCCTGTGTGGTGATGCCCCCGTCTTGGGTGCGGATCAAAGGGCGCTTGGCATGGTACATTCCCACATTGGACAGCCCATGTGCTATGATTTTGTCGATGCCTTGTTTTAAATGGGGGGCGACATGGAGCCCGCCCTTGCTCCTGATTTCCATGATTTTGTTCAAGACCCGTTGGCAATCGGTCCTGAAGTCGTCATAACTGATGGAGATGTCCTCCTCGGGCAAGCGCAAGAGGCTAAAGAGGTCCATCTTACTGTTTTGCCTTTTGATCATCTGAAAGGCCGTGAAGGCCACCAGGTGACTGCTGAATACCCTGTTGATTTTATGGAATTCCTCCACAATCCTTTCCCCGAGTTTTTGGGTGTAGACCTCTTCCCTCTGGGGATCCACCGTCACCTTGCCATTGGAAACAAAGTAATCCTTGCAATCAATGATCCTTTTATTGCTGTCCAAGCTGTTGCCATCTTTATCCACGTAGTTGCCCATGATATCCATGGCCTTGCCTATGGAGACAGAGATGTCAGAGCCCTTCGTGAAGAATTTGATAAGGAACTTGGATATTTTGTAGGAATTGGAAAATTCGTCGGTTTCTTTATAGTACCTCTCCTGTCCGGTAAGGCTGAGGTATTCCTTGATCAGGCTCGGAGCTTCCAGCACAAAATGGTAGTTAATGGTTACCGGGACAATAAATACCTTGCCGCTGACATCATAGAGGCCTTTTTCATAGTTGGCTCTTTGGGCCTCGATGGCCGTGCTCAACAGGCCAAGTTTTAACCTTTTTTCTATTCTTCCGCTTCTGGAACGGGTTCCTCCCGGGAAAAACAAGCTGTGGCAGCCAAACTGTATGGCTTCTGAGGAATAGGTTTTTAAGGTTTCCAGGTACAGCAGGTTTTTCTTCCTTCGATCTACTTTATATGCACCCAATGCATTCATAAAGTAGGCAAAGATGTGGATGTTGAAAAGGTTAAGCCCTGCCCCGTAAATATAGGGGGGCATCCCAAGGGTACTGATGGTCCATCCGATCAAAATACTGTCCAGGTTGCTGAAGTGGGTGGGGACCATTACAATGGTGCCTTTGGAAGCAAGGTTCCTGATTTGATCGGTTTCTCCTATGATCTGGATTTTGTCCTGAAGGGTGTATTGCTGGCTGAAAATGGAGCCGAAACCTTTTACCCTTCCGGCATTGAGCAAGCGCGAAAATCCGAAGGTGACTATTCTTCGCGTGGCTTTGTAATGGCTGTGTTTAAAATATCCTGCGATTTCTTCGGCATAGCGAAAGGTAATGCTGTCCAGGATTTTGAGATAACCCTGCTTCTTCTTTGCTTCGCTGATGTTTTGTTCCGATGAAATCTGCACCAAGGCGGATTTCACACCGGACCAAAAGTCATTTTCATCATCGGGGTCTACCAACCATGGGTTTTGCTTTATCCGCATTTTTTCGCGGTAAAGCGTGGTTTCCAGCTCTTCTTTAAGCAGCTCGAGGTTGTTGCCCGTGATATTGATGATCCTATCTTTACTTTGGGAGGCGATCTTCTGCACGAATTCTTTTCGGCTTTTGGATAGCTTCACCACCGGCCACTCATCTTTTCGTGGAAGAATGGGGTCGTATTTGTGTTTGATATAATCGTCAGTCAAGGGGAGAAATTTTGATGATTTTTCAAAGATAATCAAAAAAAGAAGCTTTGATAATAGGCTTAACGGACCCTTCTTTGTCAAATTACCATTTGAGATGAAAAACCCGAACGCTTCAGGTGTGCCGTCAGGTGTTTTTGGAAGCCTTTCAGCATGAATATCTTCAAGGTAGTAAAACGGTTACCGGTACCGACAAAGTAGGTATGATAAGTCAATGAAATCAAAAATAGCATTTAGTTCCTTACAAATTTATCTAAATGAACTTTTTTTGATAATTTAAAAAATATTTTATCCATTAAGAAAAATTGATTCTTTGAACGCCCTCGGTAGATGTTTGGTGAGCCTGTCGCTGCTTATTTTTCTTGTTGTCCCGATAGTATTTGGGCAGAAAAGTGAGTCGTCCCTTCGGAAGCATGAACTGTTTTTGCAGGTGGATAATGATGCTTTTGCCTTTACCCATTTTGATCGATATTACACCCACGGGGTCTTTTTGGGGTACAACCAATATTTGAACGAGAATGAAAGGATTAAAATAAGCTTTGTCCAACAGATATATACCCCCGAAAAATACACGGTAAAAGATATCCGGTTTTATGACCGTCCCTATGCCGGGGTCCTCTATGGACGGGCGGCCTACCAGCGCCATTTCAGCCGGGCCTGGTTGGAAGGAGGCATGCTCTTGGGTAAGATAGGTCCCGGATCAAAAGCTGCGGAGGTGCAGCTTTGGTACCATCGGGTCTTTGGTTTTCCGCAGCCCCAAGGCTGGGATTTCCAGATCCGAAGTGGCGGACTCATCAATTTCCACGCGGAGGGCGCCTATCAATTTTTCAGGATGGCATGGATGGATTTTTGGATATTGGGAAGAGGGGCTGTAGGGAATTTTGACCAAAGCATCCAGGTGAGCCCCAGGTTGCGTTTGGGGGATTTTCTTGCACAGGGCAATGGTTTTATTTCCGGAAGCCGGGCAGGACATTCTCAAGCTAGAGAGACTTATCTGTTACTTGGGGCAAACCTCAAAAGAGTGTACAAAAACGCTACCCTTCAGGGAACTGAAGGTTCCGAAACATGGGATATGGTGACAATGGATCCTATGAAGATGCAAAATGAGTATTTTGCTGAAATGGTCCTGGGCTTGGGGCGTTATGGCGTATCTTACCGCTTTTCCTATCGTACCCAAGAAACCTCCCAGGCAGAGGGGCAGTTGTTGGGCAGCCTTCGGTTTTCCTATTTGTTTTAAGAGAAAGGAAAGGGTGGTGATCAAAACCAGTTTCAGGTAGCGAATATTCATGGCCTCCATTTTGTCAATGGCATATTAGATTGTATTATTGCATCACCAAAAAAGTGATGAAGGCAGACCTAAAACAAATACAAGCGCCCATAGCGACGGAAATGACCGACTTTGAAAAGAAGTTTCGTTCTTTTATGAAAAGTAAGGTCAAGCTTTTGGATCATATTACAAGTTATATTGTCAAACGAAAGGGTAAGCAGATGCGCCCCATGTTTGTTTTTTTGACTGCGGGTGTTACAGGAGGGATCAACGAGTCCACTTATAGAGGGGCTGCGTTGATAGAATTGCTTCACACAGCTACTTTGGTTCATGATGATGTCGTAGATGATGCCAATTATCGCAGGGGATTTTTTTCAGTCAATGCTCTCTGGAAAAATAAAATAGCCGTTCTGGTCGGTGATTACCTGCTGTCAAGGGGCTTGCTGCTCAGTGTGGATAATAACGATTTTGAGCTGCTTAAGATCGTGTCCAATGCAGTGCGTGAAATGAGTGAAGGGGAACTGCTGCAAATTGCCAAAGCAAGAAAGCTGGATATCACCGAAGAGGTTTACTATACGATCATCCGTCAAAAAACAGCCAGTCTTATTGCTGCATGTTGTGCCGTCGGGGCCCTGACTGCCGGGGCTGATGGACAAACAGTGGAGCAAATGAGGGATTTTGGTGAAAAAGTAGGGATGGCCTTTCAGATCAAAGACGATCTGTTTGATTATGGGGATGATGAAGTAGGGAAGCCTGTGGGAATAGATATCAAAGAGAAAAAAATGACCCTCCCGCTGATCTATGCGCTGAACCACGCCAGCTGGTCGGACAAAAAGCGTATCATTTATTTGATCCGAAATAAGAATGAGAACAAAAAAGCGGTAAACCAAGTTATCGCTTTTGTGAAGGAATCCGGGGGATTGGTATATGCCGAAGAGGTGATGAACAGGTTTTTTCAGGAGGCATTGGATATACTGAAAGCAATGCCGGATTCTGACTATAAACATTCTTTGGAGAATCTGGTGAGGTATACCATAGAGCGGAAAAAATAGCCGCTGAGAACTTTTTTCGATTTCATCCAAGGATTAGTTTTTTCCTATTGAAAAGTCCAATCTGGAAAAGTGTCGGTGGCTAAGCCTCTTGAGCAGACCCCGAGACTGTCAACTGTGTCACTGATCCTGTCAAGTGTGTGACTGAGCTGTCGAGTGTGTCACTGAGCCTGTCGAGTGGGTCACTGAGCTTGTCGAGTGGGTCACTGAGCTTGTCGAGTGGGTCACTGAGCTTGTCGAGTGGGTCACTGAGCTTGTCGAAGTGTACCCCAATCATCCATAACGACCCCAAGAATCTTCCGTTTTTTAGTTAACGAATGTAGGGCTGGCCAATCAGCTAGTGGCCACTGTTTGCATGTATCGTTTTTTTCTGGCCCGAATCATGGTCTGAAGGGCTAGGTTGAATGTGCTTTTTGGATTCAGTACCTCATATTTTCTAATTATGCGATGGGAAAAAGTAAAAATGAGGGAAACTATGGGAATGTTCCCCACCTGTTTGGGTTTTGGTTTTTTTTGGTGTGGAAACAACCTGTTTTTGGCTAAAAATAGGTTGTTATAAGGCTTCAGTGACTTTTGAAAGGAGTTTTTAAGGCGGTTTTGGGGCTTTGTAAGTAGGTGAATATCAGTGGGTCTGTTCGGTAATTTTTTAAAAAATAATTGGTGTAAAGTAAAGTATTGGGTACATTTATAAGGAAGTGGGAAAAAGTGGGGGAAGGTGGTGGATTGTGTGATTGCTTTTATTACTTTTGTATTTGAACGAGACTCGATCAGTAAGACATGGGCAATTTCTCTAGCGAATATTACTGCAAGCTTGACGCCAAAGGACGTCTGGTATTGCCTGCCAAACTCAAGGCGGGCTTACCGGAGACTTTTGGTAATGAGCTGGTTATGCGCAGGGGTTTTGATCCGTGTTTGGTGCTTTATCCGATGAATGAGTACCGGAAATTGGACAATAAAGTCTCGGCTTTGGATGATTTTGATCCAAAGCAAAGGAATTTTAAGCGAAGCTTTTACCGTGGCAATACGGAAGTGGAGCTTGATTCCACAGGCAGGTTTTCCATACCCAAGCCTTTATTGCGCTTTGCGGGCATCAACAAGGAGGTGGTCGTGGTAGGTATGGGGAAAACCATAGAGATCTGGGATCCTGAGCAGTATGAAGAGTTCTTGATCAGTGACCCTGATGTATTTGCCGAGCAAGCGAAAGAATATTTGTCAGATTCTAAGATATGAGTGCAACCGAATACCATATTCCCGTGATGCTCCATCAGTGCATTGAAGGGCTGGCTATACGTCCGAATGGTGTATATGTGGACCTAACCTTCGGAGGAGGGGGGCATTCCAAAGAGATCCTTAAGCATTTGAAGGATGAGGGGAGGCTGTATGGTTTTGATCAGGATGAAGATGCGGCGGCAAATGCCCCTGAAGATCCCAAGTTCACGTTTGTGCAGGCGAATTTCAGGGACCTAAAGCGTTACCTGAGGTTGTACGGGATAAGCAAAGTGGACGGGATCTTGGCAGATCTTGGGATTTCCTCCCACCAGATAGATGAACCTTCCAGAGGGTTTTCCACCCGTTTTGAGGGGGATCTGGATATGCGCATGAACCAAATGGGAAGTTTGTCGGCCAAAGAGGTGCTGAATACTTACGAAGAAGCCGCGCTGCATAAGGTTTTTGGAATCTATGGTGAAGTGAAAAATGCCAAGACGCTGGCACAATCCGTGGTTTCGGAACGTGCCTCAAGGCCTTTTGAGACGACGGAGCAGTTCAAGCAATTGCTGCAAAAGCTGGCTCCCCGTGGCAGGGAATTCAAATATTTTGCCCAAGTGTTTCAAGCCCTGCGCATAGAAGTAAACGATGAAATGGGGGCTTTGGAAGAGGTGCTGATGCAGGCTGTGGATGTGCTGAAACCAGAGGGGAGATTGGTGGTGATGAGCTATCATTCTTTGGAAGATAGGATGGTGAAGAATTTTATCAATAAGGGCAAGTTTCAGGGTGAAGTGGAAAAAGATTTCTTTGGAAACCTGGTCCGGCCCTTGGAGCCTGTGACAAGAAAGGCGGTTCAGGCCGATCAGGAGGAAGTGGCTGCCAATAACAGGGCCAGGAGTGCCAAGTTGAGAATTGCAAAAAAAGTATAATCATGGAGGGGAATACTTTTAAGAAAAAGATGAAAAGAGGGGCGAATGAAAATCGCCATTCCGGGAAGCCGTCAAACAATAAAAACCTGTTTGGGCTGATTGAGCAGAAACTCAAGATGAACGACTGGTTTGGGGAAGGTATTCCTGTGAAATTAGTGCCCCCGTTCCTATATGCCGCTTTATTGGCATTGATCTATATCTGGAGCAACCACAAGGCGGATAGCACCATTCGGGAGATTGAAAAGCTCCAGCAAGAAGTGGAAGATCTCAGGGCTGACGTGACCACTTTAGAAGCGGAATATATGTTCAGCAGTAAACAGTCCGAGGTGGCGAAAAAAATACAGGTCTTAAACATTTACGAAATAGAAGAACCTCCGATAAAGATTATCAAGGATAAATGAACATTAAGAAATCCATATTACTAAGAGTAAGACTTGCCTTTTTGGCGGTGGTACTTTTCGCAGGGGCTATCCTTTACAAGATAGCCCATGTTCAGTTTGTGGATGGAGAGAAATGGCGCCAAAAGGCAGAGGACATCAACCTGCAATACAGAAAAGTCAGTGCTACGAGGGGTAATATCTATAGCCAGAACGGGAGTTTGCTGGCTACCAGCCTTCCGTTTTACAGGGTGGCAATGGATCCGGGGATAGCGGATGAAGATGTTTACCGGGCGGGAATCGACTCTTTGGCAAGGAACCTGTCGGCTTTTTACAAGGATAAATCAGCCAGTGCCTACAAGCGCATCATCAATGATGCGCGAATCGAAGGACGAAGGTATTTGGTGATCAACAGGAAACAAATCGGCTATCAGGAGAAGCAAAGAATGTCCGATTGGCCCATTTTCCGCAAAGGAAGAATGGGCGGCGGAGTGTTGTTTGAAAAAGTGGAGAAGCGGTACAACCCGTTCAAAAATTTGGCGGGAAGGACCATTGGTTTTCTTAACGAAGACCGCTATGGGGCAGGTCTGGAATATAGCTTCAATGGCTATTTGGAAGGTAAAAATGGGGAGGCCCTGTTTCAGAAAATAGCAGGGGGAACCTGGAAGCCTGTCCATGATGCCGAAGATATCCGTCCAGAGGATGGTCATGATGTGGTGACCACGATCGATATCAATATTCAGGATGTGGCCGAGTCTGCCCTGCTGAGACAGTTGATGAACAAGGATGCGGAGTACGGTTGTGTGGTGGTGATGGAAGTGAAGACCGGACATATCAAAGCCATCGCCAACCTGGAAAAGCGGGACAACGGCTATGGCTACGGGGAGTATTACAATTATGCTGTAGGTGAGCAAGGGCTTACCGAGCCGGGCTCCACTTTCAAGCTGCTTTCCATGCTGGCTTTGCTGGAGGAGGGAAAGGTGAATTTGAAGGATACCATTGATACCGGTAACGGAACCTACAAATTCTATAACCAGACAATGAGGGATGCCAAATTCGGAGGTTATGGAAAACTTACCATTCGTGAGGCGTTTGAAAAGTCATCCAACGTGGCCATATCGAAGTTAGTCGATGAACATTTTGGTGTGGATCCAGCCAAGTTTCTCGCTTATGTGGAGCAAGTAGGATTGGATAAGCCCATTGGCTTCCAGCTAAAAGGAGAAGGGATGCCCTATTTCAAGGATCCAAGGGACAAAAAGAACTGGTACGGTACCACTTTGCCATGGATGTCGATAGGCTATGAGCTGAAACTCTCCCCTTTGCATACCTTGACCTTGTACAATGCAGTAGCCAATGGCGGTAAGGTTGTAAAGCCGATGATTGTAGACCGTATTCAAAAGGGGAATTATGTGGAGGAGGAATATGAAACCGAGGTGCTCCGTAAAAGCATCGCTTCTGACGAGACAATAAAGCAGCTACGGTCTCTGCTGGAGGGAGTGGTGGAAAACGGTACCGCCAGAAATATCAGTGACAGTGATTATAAGATTGCGGGTAAAACGGGGACAGCCCAAAAGCTGGTCAACGGAAGGTATACGCGAAGGTACTATACTTCCTTTGCCGGGTATTTTCCTGCGGATAAACCCAAATACAGCATGATCATCGTGATCGACAGCCCAAAAGGATTCAATGCCTACGGAGGGGATGTGTCAGCGCCGGTGTTTAAAGAGATTGCAGATAAGATTTATGCCCAAGACCTTAACTTAAATGATAAAGAACAGGAGAGAAAAGCGGGAGGGGCTAAGTTAAGCCAAGAGGTCTTCCCATATATACAGGCAGGGAAAGCAGATGAATTACAGATGATCTGTAACCGTTTCGGATTGTCCAATCATTATGATGGGGCGGAGCGATGGGTAAAGTCATCAGTAGTGCATAGGTCCATCGCCTGGAAGGCCAATAAAGTGGATGCACCATTGGTTCCGGATGTATCAGGAATGACCTTGAAGGATGCCCTGTACGTGCTGGAAAATAAGGGGCTGCGCGTGAGTTATTCCGGAAACGGAAGGGTAAGAAGGCAGTCCATAAGGGCAGGCTCGAATGTGCCCAAAGGAGGAAGTATAAGTATTGAGTTAGGCTAATGAAGACCTTAAAGGACATATTGTACAAAGTTTCCTTGACTTCCAGTACCGGTAATATGGACGTGGAAGTGAAGGATATCGTCTTTGATAGCCGAAAGGTAGTGGCAGGGGCGTCATTTGTAGCTGTCGCCGGCACCCAGGTAGACGGGCATGGATTTATTGCCAAAGCGATTGAGGCAGGCGCTACCAGCGTGGTTTGTGAAAAATTACCAGAGCAACTTGATAAGGGAATTACCTATGTGCAGGTGGTGAATTCCACGAAGGCTTTGGGGGAAATGGCTTCCAATTTCTACGGCAAGCCTTCTTCGAAGATGAAGATAGTGGCAGTGACGGGGACCAACGGTAAAACCACCTGTGTGACCTTGCTGCATAGGCTGTTTATGGAATTGGGCTATGTGACGGGCATGCTCAGTACAGTGGAAAACAAAATCAACGAAAAGGTAATACCAGCGACCCATACCACTCCTGATAGTGTGGCCATCAATAAGCTGATGGCAGAAATGGTGAAGGCAGGATGTACCCATTGTTTTATGGAGGCCAGTTCACATGCCATCGTGCAGGAGAGAATGGCGGGACTGCAGCTTGAAGGAGCGGTCTTTACCAATATTAGCCATGACCACCTGGATTACCATGGGACCTTTGATGAGTACATCAAGGCCAAAAAGAAGTTGTTTGACGAATTGCCCAAGGCTGCCTTTGCACTGGTCAATGCCGATGACAAGCGTGGAATGGTCATGCTTCAGAACACAAAGGCAAGGAAGCAGACATTTGGGTTAAAGTACCCCACGGACTTTAAGGCCAAAGTGCTGAGCAATACCCTGCAGGGACTGGAGCTCGACATCAATGGCAAGCAAGCCTGGTTCAGGTTGATCGGGGAGTTCAATGCTTACAATATTTCCGGTGTGTTGGGGACAGCGGTGCTGTTGGGCGAAGAAGAGGAGGAGGTTTTGATGCAGCTTTCCAAGATCAAAGGCGCGCAAGGAAGGTTTGACCAACTGGAAGTGGGGGGGATCACGGCGATAGTAGATTATGCCCATACACCTGATGCCTTGGAAAATGTACTGAAAACAATACAGGGAGTTCGTACAGGCGGCGAAAAGGTGATCACCGTCGTAGGGTGCGGAGGCAACAGAGATAAGGCAAAGCGTCCTATAATGGCGAAGATTGCCACGGAAATGAGCGATAAGGTGGTGCTGACCTCTGATAACCCCAGGGATGAAGAGCCTATGGACATTCTCCGGGATATGGAGGCGGGGGTCAATCCGGTTTCATTGAAAAAGACCCTGGTGATAGCCGATAGAAGAGAGGCGATCAAAACGGCCTGTGTTATGGCCGAAAGGGGGGACATTATCCTTGTGGCCGGAAAGGGCCATGAAACCTATCAGGAAATCAAGGGGGTGAAGCACCCTTTTGATGATTTCAAAACAGTGAAAGAATTAATTCAACTTATACATACGAATAAATAATGCTTTACCATCTTTTTGATTATATCGACAGTGCATTTGATTTTCCTGGAGCAGGGGTGTTTAAGTACATTTCCTTTCGCGCAGGAATGGCTGCCATGCTGTCTCTGATCATCACCATTACTTTTGGTAAGGGCATTATTAACTGGATCAGGAAAAAGCAAATCGGTGAAACTGTCCGCGACCTGGGACTTGCCGGGCAGACGGAGAAAAAAGGCACCCCGACCATGGGCGGGCTGATGATGATTGCGGCCATTATCATTCCTACTTTGCTCTTTGCAGATGTTTACAATATCTATATCGTTCTGCTCTTGGTGACCGTGGTATGGTTGGGAGGGATCGGTTTTCTGGATGATTTTATCAAGGTGTTCCGGAAGAATAAAGAAGGCCTTGCCGGGAAATTTAAGATCATTGGACAGGTAGGGATAGGCATTATTGTGGGCGCCACACTTTACTTTCATGAGGATGTCGTGGTCAGGGAGTTCCAGAACCCTGTTTCCATAGATGAGGGAATGGTGGAAACTCCGGCTTTCAAAGATGTTAAAGCGATGAAAACCACCATCCCATTTATGAAAAACAACGAGCTCAATTACGAAAATTTTCTGGGCTTTATGGGAGAGGACGTGACTCCTTATTTGTACATCCTGCTGGTGATTTTTATCATCACGGCTGTATCCAATGGAGCCAATATTACCGATGGGATTGATGGTTTGGCGGCAGGAACCTCTGCTATCATTGGTTTGGCCATTGCCATTTTTGCCTATATCAGTGGTAATGCCATCTTTTCCCAATACCTGAATGTGATGTTTATTCCCAATTCCGGAGAGCTGGTGATTTTCTGCTCGGCTTTCTTGGGGGCCTGTGTTGGGTTTCTGTGGTACAATTCCTTTCCGGCCCAGGTCTTTATGGGAGATACGGGCAGTTTGATGCTGGGCGGGGTGATTGCAGTGCTTTGCCTGGCTTTGCGCAAGGAACTATTGATACCGGTGCTCTGCGGGATCTTTGTGATAGAAAACCTGTCGGTGATCATGCAGGTGAGCTATTTCAAATATACCAAAAGGAAATATGGTGAAGGCAGAAGGATTTTCAGGATGTCTCCTTTGCACCACCACTATCAAAAAGGCGGGATCCATGAATCCAAGATCGTTACACGTTTTTGGATTGTGGGCATTTTGCTGGCGATTATCACATTGGCAACGCTTAAACTAAGATAAGGATGAAAAGAATAGCCATACTAGGAGCAGGAGAAAGTGGGATTGGCGCAGCTTTGCTGGCCAAAAAGAACGGCTATGAGGTGTTTGTCTCAGACGGGGGCAAAATAAATTCAGAGAGAAAAGAGAAGCTGGAAAAGGCCGGGATAGATTATGAGGAGGAGCAGCACAGTGCCGATAAGATCCTAAGTTATCCGGAGCTGATCAAAAGCCCAGGGATTCCTTTTTCAAATCCTATCGTCTCGGAAGCCCAAGAAAGAGGTGTTCCTGTGATCGATGAATTGGAATTTGCCTATGGTTTTACCAATGGAAAAGTCATTGCCATTACCGGAACCAATGGAAAGACCACGACGACTTTGCTGACTTATCACTTGCTGAAGAAGGGGGGCATTGATGTGGGCATGGGAGGAAATGTAGGACAAAGCTGGGCTGCTCAGCTAGTGGATGGAGACCATGAATGGTGGGTGCTGGAAGTAAGCAGTTTTCAGATTGATGGCTTCAAGACGCTCAAACCAAAGGTGGCCGTCCTGACCAATATTACACCGGACCATTTGGACCGGTATGGTTATCAATTGGATAAATACATCCATGCCAAGTTGAATTTGTTGAAACAGATGGGAGAAGAAGATCATTTCATCTATTTCAGGGAAGATAAAAATATCTGGAAGGGCCTGAGTGAACTGATAGTGAAGCCGAAGATACATGAGGTCTCGCTGGAGAAGATTGTGAAAAACGGTAGTTTTTTCAACGGTACAGAGGTGAAAATAAACTACTGTGATCACATGATTTCGGTGCCCGAAAGCGGAATGGCCTTGAGGGGAAACCATAATATGCTGAATGTGATGTGTGCTTCCAATGCAGCTTTGCTGGCAGGTGTGGAAGAGAAGGCTATTGTGGAGGGACTGGGAGATTTTAAGAATGCTCCCCATAGGATGGAAAAGGTGGAGGAGATCAATGGAGTCCTTTTTGTCAATGATAGTAAGGGAACCAATGTGGATGCCACCGTTTATGCCTTGTCCGCCTATAAGGAGCCATTGGTGTGGATAGCAGGAGGGGTGGACAAAGGAAACGATTACAAAACACTAATGCCTGAGGTAAAGGATCATGTGAAAACGCTGATTTGCCTTGGAAAAGATAATAAAAAGCTGAAGGCAGCTTTTGAAGGTGTGGTGCCGGAAATTCTGGAAACACAAGATATTCAGGAAGCCGTAAAGTGGGGGCTGGATAAGGGAGCAAAAGGCGATGTGGTCTTATTGTCTCCGGCTTGCGCCAGTTTTGACCTGTTTAGAAACTATGAGGACAGGGGAAATCAGTTTAAGGAAGCAGTTAGAAAATTGAAGTCATAAGGAATGGTAGCCGTCAAAGCATGGATCGATAAAAACTTGAAAGGAGACCCCGTCATCTGGGGGATCGTGCTGGTGCTTTCCATCATCAGTATTTTGGTGGTGTATTCGGCGACCGGTTCACTGGCTTATCGAAGAATGGGCGGTAACACCGAAGCCTATCTGATCAAGCATTCTTCTTTGGTGTTGCTGAGTTTGCTGGTCATGTGGGCCGCGCACCGATTGCCTTATAAGTTCTATTCCAAATTGAGCTTGATGGCTTTATGGGTGTCTGTACCTTTGTTGGCTTTTACCTACCTCTTTGGCTCCAATGTCAATGATGCCAATCGGTGGCTGACCATTCCGCTGATCAACCAGGCTTTTCAGCCTTCGGATTTGGCCAAGTTGGCCCTGATTGCGGCAGTGGCGGGGATGCTGGCCAAAAGGCAGAAGAATATCCAGGATTTCAAGAAAACCTTTATTCCGGTGATGATCTGGATAGGGATGATCTGCATGCTGATAGGCCTGGCCAATATGTCCACAGCAGTCATGCTGTTGAGCACCTGTTTATTGCTGATGTTTATTGGGCGGGTACCGGTGAAGTTTTTGATTGCCGTTTGCCTGATAGGTTTTCTGGCCCTGACCTCGGCGATTTTCCTGGGGCAGCGTGGAGGGACGTTCTTTTCAAGGATAGAGAATTTTATGTCTGATGAGGAAATTCCTTATCAGGCACAACAATCTTATATGGCCATTGCTACCGGCGGTATTGCCGGTAAAGGTCCTGGAAACAGTGAGCAGAGAAATTCTCTGCCCCATCCCTATTCCGATTTTATCTATGCCATCATCATAGAGGAATATGGTATGATCGGGGGAGGAGTGGTACTGTTTCTCTATTTGGCCTTGCTCTACCGTGGGATGCGGGTGGTGGCGGTTTCCAACCGGCCATTTGGGGGGCTGTTGTCCGCAGGGCTGAGTTTTGCCCTGGTGATTCAGGCGATGGTAAACATGGCCGTGGCCGTGGGGCTAGGGCCGATTACCGGTCAGCCTTTGCCCTTGCTGAGTATGGGAGGAACCTCTTTGTTGTTTACAGGAATTTCTTTGGGGATCATCCTCAGTGTAAGCCGGGGGGATCAGGAAGATGGTTTTGCCGGTGATGGAAATGCCGTGAGAAAAAATGTCATGCAAATGGCACAATAAATAAAAGCGTATCGAAAAGAAGGAAACATATCGCATCATGATCAGTGGTGGAGGCACCGGAGGACATATTTATCCGGCCATCGCCATTGCCAATGCCTGGACGGAAAAATTTCCCGAAAGCGAGATCCTTTTTGTTG
This sequence comes from Echinicola sediminis, assembly GCF_054777495.1. Lineage (NCBI taxonomy): Bacteria > Pseudomonadati > Bacteroidota > Cytophagia > Cytophagales > Cyclobacteriaceae > Echinicola > Echinicola sediminis. The sequence goes on from NZ_BAAHAP010000004.1 coordinate 60,284, forward strand.
GGGCGGAGGGCAAGATGGAAATGCAAAAGGTACCTGAAGCGGGATACACCATTGAAGGCTTGCCTGTGGCGGGCCTCCAAAGGAGCTTGACGCTGAAAAACCTGAGTTTTCCCTTCAAGCTTTGGGAAAGCATCAACAAGGCCAAAAGGCTGATCAAGCATTTCCAGCCCCATGCGGTAGTCGGTGTGGGGGGCTATGCGAGCGGACCATTGCTCTATGTGGCTCAGGGAAAGGGCATTCCTACCCTGATTCAGGAGCAAAATTCCTATGCGGGCCTGACCAATAAATTATTGGCCAAAAGGGCCCAGGCTTTTTGTGTGGCCTATGACGGAATGGAAAAGTTTTTTCCGAAAGACAGGATACATTTTACCGGTAACCCGGTAAGGAAGGATATACTGGACCTGGAGGATAAAAAGGCAAAGGCATTAGCGCATTTTGGCTTGGATGCAGAAAAGCCGGTGATACTGGTGCTGGGGGGAAGTTTAGGAGCCAGGACGATCAACAATGCCGTGGTGGCATCCATGAGGCATTTTGAAGAAAAGGGCTATCAGGTGCTTTGGCAGACGGGCAGGTTTTATTTTGAGGAGATGACCACAAAGCTCAAAAAGTCTGGGCTTAAACATATTCATGCACTTGAGTTTATCAGAGAGATGGATATGGCCTATGCAGCAGCTGATGCGGTGATTTCCCGGGCCGGGGCACTTTCCGTGTCTGAACTGAGCCTGGTGGGCAAACCGGTGATATTTATCCCTTCGCCCAATGTGGCAGAGGATCACCAAACCAAGAATGCCCAGGCCTGCGTGGAGCATGATGCTGCATTGATGTTGAAAGACAGCGAGGCGGTGGAGGAATTGTCGGGCAAAGTAGACGAATTGATGGAGGATCCTGCCTTGCAGAATCGATTAGGGAAAAATATTAAAAAGATGGGCAAGCCGAATGCAGCCCAAGAAATAGTTAAGGAATTGGAAGCTTTGATCAAATGAAGTGGGATAAATTACATAGCGTATACTTCTTAGGAATCGGCGGTATTGGGATGAGTGCCATTGCCAGATGGTTTAACCATGTGGGGATACCGGTAATGGGGTATGACCGTACACCTTCACCTTTGACCAAAAAGCTGGAAGAGGAAGGAATGCAGATTACCTATGAGGATACAACAGATACGATTCCCGGTCAAATTAAGGATGATCAGGAGAACGTGTTGATTGTCTGGACACCTGCCATTCCCAAGGACAGTGTACAGCTGAACTTCTTTAGGGACAATGGATTTGACCTCAAGAAGCGATCAGAGGTATTGGGCATGATTACCCACAGCATGTATACAGTAGGCGTGGCAGGTACCCATGGTAAGACCACTACTTCTTCCATGGTGGCCCATATGCTGAAGCATGCAGGAAAGAATATAGCGGCATTTTTGGGAGGACTTACCCAAAACTATGAGAGTAATCTGATTCTACATGATGAGGAAACTGAGGAAAAGCCCATTGTGGTAGTGGAGGCAGATGAGTTTGACCGCTCCTTCTTGAGACTGCACCCTAATGTGGCGGTAGTGACAAGTGTAGATGCTGACCATCTGGATATCTATGGTGACGCTCAGGAGCTTACCCGGAATTTTGAACAATACATTGGCTTGCTGCCGGAAGACGGCTTGTTATTTATTCAAAAAAATGCGCTGGAAAAGCTGAATAGGAACGGTTTTGGCGGTTTGACCCTGCGTCAATACGGGCTAGGAGAAGGAGAGGTCAGAGCGGAAAATATCAGTGCAGGTGTGGCCTCATTTGAGTTTGATTATGTAAGTGAGGAAAGCACGATTAAAGGGTTGGTTTTAAAAGTTCCAGGTTTTCACAATGTGGAAAATGCATTGGCATCCATTTCCATTGCCTTGCATTTTGGCATAGAGGAGGAACTTATCCGTGAGGGTTTGAGCACTTTTAAGGGCGTAAAAAGGAGGTTTGAAATCAAACGACAGGATGAAAAAGGGGTTTTTATCGATGATTATGCCCATCATCCCGAGGAGATCAAGGCCTTTTTGGGCTCGGTAAAAGCAATGTATCCGGATAAGAAGCTTACGGCCATTTTCCAGCCGCATCTGTTTACACGTACCCGTGATTTTGCGGAAGGTTTTTCTGAAGCCCTTTCCATCGCGGATGAAGTGATTCTATTGGAAATTTACCCTGCCAGAGAATTACCCATAGAAGGGGTAAATGCTGCCATGCTGATGGATAAGATTACTGCTGAGGAAAAATCCCTTTTAAGCAAAGAAGAGCTGTTGGGGGTTTTGGATCAAAAGCGGCCTGAAGTTTTGGTGACTTTGGGAGCGGGAGATATAGACCGACTGGTGGAGCCGATCAACAAGCTAATAGAAGGATGGGATTAATGAAGTTCAAAATAAAGCAATCGGCAGTCTTTACCGCGCTTTTGTTGGTGTTGGTCGTCTTTATTGGCTTTGTGGAAAAGAAAGGTGCTGAAAGGAGCTACCGCGGCTTGTCGGTGAAGGTCAAAGGCATCAGTGATGTGTATTTTGTGGAGGAGGATGAGATCAGTGCCATGCTCTTGAAGGAGTTTCCAGCTTTGTCCAAAGGGGAAAAGCTGCAAAACATTGAATTGAGGACATTGGAAGAAAAGGTGGAGAGCCATCCTTTTGTCAAGAACGCGGAAGTGTACACGGACCTGAAAGGGGAGGTGTTGGTGGCCATAGATCAGTTCAGGCCCATCGCCCGTATCAGCCGGCCGCTTGCAGCGGATGGCTATGTTTCAGCAGAGGGCCTGATATTGCCCACTTCGGCGCATTATACTTCCAGGGTACTTATCATCAACGGGGCCCGGGCGGATGAGCTGCTGGCCGCCAAGGATCTTAACAAGGAGTACAAGGACCTGTTGGACCTGATCTATTTTATAGATAAAAATGAGTTTTGGAATGCTCAGATAGCCTCAGTAGAGGTGGATAGAAAAGGTAAAATCAAGCTTTACCAACAGGTAGGAAGACAGGTGATTGAGTTTGGTAAGCCGGTGGACATTGAAGAAAAGTTTGAAAAAATAAACCTCTTTTATGAGGAGATTATACCCGAAAAAGGCTGGGAGGCCTATAGCAGGGTAAACGTGGAATTTAAGGATCAAATCATTTGTGAATAATTGATATAGCTATGGAAACTGAAAAATTAATCGTAGGACTGGACATTGGAACCACGAAGATCTGTGCGATCATCGGGCGCAAAAATGAGTTTGGCAAACTAGAGGTACTCGGTATGGGCAAAGCCGTGTCTGACGGGGTTATCCGGGGGATCGTCACCAATATCGATAAGACCGTCAATGCCATCCAGAAAGCGGTGAATGAGGCCGCGGATATGGCCGAGGTGGATATCAGGGAGATCATCGTTGGGATCGCCGGCCAGCATATCCGTAGTTCCGTACACCATGGAGTGATCATCAGAAATACCAAAGACGATGAGATCACCATCGAGGACGTACGCCGCCTTTCCAATGACATGGAGAACATTGTGGTTCCTCCTGGTAATACGATTATCCATGTGATGCCACAGGACTATACTGTAGATTATGAGGATGGCATCAAGGATCCGGTGGGCATGTCCGGAGCCCGTCTTGAAGCAGATTTTCACATTATCACTGCCCAAACCACAGCTATAAATAATATCAACCGATGTGTGAAAAGAGCCGATCTTCATTCCAAGGATTTAATCTTGGAACCCCTTGCCAGTTCGCTTTCAGTCCTCAGCGACCTGGATAAGGAGGCAGGGGTTTGCCTAGTGGATATTGGCGGGGGAACCACCGACATAGCTATTTTCTACGACAATATCATTCGCCATACTGCTGTGATTCCTTTTGGGGGTAATATCATTACTTCCGACATCAAGGAGGGCTGCTTGGTCATGCAAAATCAGGCAGAACTTCTGAAAACCAAGTTTGGCCGCGCCATCACGGAAGAGGCCAATCCCAATGAGATTGTATCTATTCCGGGATTGAGAAACCGTCCGCCAAAGGAGATCTCCGTAAAGAACCTGGCCAGTATCATTGAAGCCAGGATGGAGGAAATCATTGAAATGGTGCAGTCAGAAATCATGACCAGCGGATTATATAAAAAGCTGGCAGCGGGCATCGTGCTTACCGGAGGCGGTTCTCAACTGCAGGGAGTAGGCCAGTTGTTTGAGTACATGACAGGGCTTGATACACGCATTGGATATCCCAATGAGCATTTGGGTAAATCCAAAATTGAGGAGGTGAAGAGCCCTATGTATGCCACTACAGTCGGTTTGGTACTGGCCGGGTTTAAGGCTTTGGACGACCGCGAAGATTATTACCGACAGCGTCAGTCTATTCCGGTAGGGACCAAGCAGGAAAGGGCCAAGATGGAAATGCCAGGAAAGGATATTTTTGGTAGTATCCGGAAAAGACTCAAGGACTTCATCACCGATGATATTGGGGATGAGGGGAATTATTGAGCCGGTTGATTGTAAGATTTTAGAGACAACGAAAAGTATTTAGAAATAACAGTTCACCAAAATTGAGGAAATAATGTCAGAGATTATGAAAGATTACAAATTTGATATTCCTAAAAACCACAAGTCTATCATCAAGGTGATAGGTGTAGGTGGAGGTGGTTCCAATGCCGTGAACCACATGTTTGGTCAAGGGATAAAGGATGTGGAATTTGTGGTAGTCAACACAGATGCACAGGCCTTAAAGAGTAGCCCAGTGCCTTTAAAACTTCAGATCGGGACCAACCTGACCGAAGGTTTGGGTGCCGGAGCAAACCCTGAAAGGGGCCGGAACGCAGCGCTGGAAAGCAAAGAAGAAATCAGGGAGCTTTTGGCTGACAATACCAAAATGGTCTTTATCACTGCCGGTATGGGTGGTGGTACGGGTACCGGTGCGGCCCCTGTGATTGCCAAAATCGCCAAGGATATGGATATCCTTACCGTGGGGATTGTGACTGCCCCCTTTATTTTTGAAGGCCGGAAAAAAACCGGTGCCGCCCAAAGAGGGATCGAGGAATTGAGAGACAACTGTGATACTGTCCTGGTGATCCTTAATGACAAGTTGCGGGAGGTATATGGTAATCTGCCTATCCGTGCGGCTTTTGGTAAAGCGGACAATGTATTGACTACAGCTGCCAAGTCCATTGCAGAGATTATTACGGTTCATCAGGATGTAAACGTCGATTTTGAAGACGTAAAGACGGTAATGAAGGACGCAGGTGCTGCCGTGATGGGCTCTGCTACTGAAGAGATGGAAGGCAGGGCTATCAAAGCAGCAGAGAAGGCCATCGCTTCTCCGTTGTTGAACAATGTGGATATCAAGGGGGCACAAAAGATCCTATTGTCCATCATGTCCGGCGAGGAAGAAGAACTTTCTATGGATGAACTGAGCGAAATCACTGAATATATCCAAGACAGAGCTGGAGATGATGCTGAGGTGATCTTTGGTCAGGGCATTGATCCGGATTTGAAGAAGTCTATTCGTGTGACCGTGATTGCTACAGGTTTCGAGGCAGGTGAATTGGCTAAAAAGGAGACAAAGGAAGAGCCTGAGGTGGAAGAGAACACCAAAAAAGTAATCGACCTGGACTCGGGAAAGACGACTAAGGTGGAAGAAGAGAGTTCTGCCGCAGCAGGTCAGACATTTACGTTTACGATCCAGCAGCCTACTCCTGCAGAACAAAAACCTGTGCAGACGCCAAATCCTCAGCCGGTAAACAGGCAGTCGACTACTTCTGTGGAGGTGGACGAGAATGAGAACGAGGCGCCAAATGCTTCCCATGAGAGTGACTTCGAGTTTGTGCCTGCCAGTTCTACTCCAGATAGGAAAGTGACGCCATTGTACGAGGAAGAAGAAACACAGCCACAGCAGCCTATGTCATCCAGACCTGAGGAGCCTAGCACTGCCAGTGGCGCATATGCAAATGATTATTACGAGCAAATCAAGCAGAAAGCCATGCAGCGAGCACATGAGCGATTTGAGCGTCTTAAAAACCTTCGGGCAGTGAATCAAACCCCAGAGGAGTTCAAGGAAAAGCTGGATACACCTGCTTATTTAAGAAAAAATGTAAAACTCCAGGATGTGCAACATAGCTCAGAAACCAATATCTCAAAATTCAATCTTAACGATGATAATGAGATTCTGGGCAATAACCGGTTTTTACATGATAATGTTGATTAATTAAAAGTTGATCAGCATTTCCGCTTGGGTTTTCAAAAGGTCTATGTAAAACTTGTTGGTGAGCAAGTTATTAGACATGTTTTCCTCAATTTTGGCAAGTTTTGGCTTATTGGCCAGGACATGCATGCCCAAGTAATGGAATATGTCGGTAAGGTGGCTCAGAGCGATGCCACCGCCGCCTATTCCTGAGGATAATCCCACCAGTGCACATTTTTTATTCCTGAAAGTGTTGGGATAGGTCATACCATCTATAAATGACTTTAATATCCCTGGAAAAGATCCATTATATTCTGGAACGATAAAGACGAATTTATCCCCATCCTTTATCTTGTCATGAAGTTCATTATAGGCTTCGTTTTGTCCGTTGTTTTCGTACAAAGCTGAAAAAACAAAATCATCAGGAAGGTCCCTTAAGTCGATCAGTTCCGAGTCCGTGCTCATTTCCTGAAGGATTTCCTGATAGTGATTGCCGATTGTTTTGGAAACGGCATTTTTTCGGTTTGTGCCGATAATTATTTTTATCATGGATGAATTACTTATACTTGCAAATCTGATGTCTTTAATACAATATCGCTGAAGATAAAGTTTCTGATGCGGTTTGGAATCATCGCCTTAGTAGTCTTTTGGCGGGGCTTTTGAAACTGTAAGATGTCAGAAATACCGATTTTCAAGACGTAATCGGTTTCAAAAGTAAGATGTAAATCATTTCATAACCAAATATTAATGACAAAAGCGACAGAATTACCTTACCTAACCAAAATCAAGGAAGCTGCTGAGTATATCCAGGGAATTTGCAACTGCCAGCCAGAAGTGGGGATTATAATAGGAACGGGCTTGGGCAACCTGGTCAAGCACATTGAAATTGAGAGGGAAGTGGATTATACCGATATTCCTCATTTTCCGGTTTCCACGGTGGAAACCCACAGCGGGGTATTGATTTTTGGAAAGTTGGCAGGTAAGCAGATTGTAGCGATGAAGGGACGCTTTCATTATTATGAAGGCTATGACATGAAAGAGGTGACCTTTCCAGTTCGTGTGATGAAATTATTGGGGATTCATCACTTGATGATATCCAATGCCGCCGGGGGACTGGATCCCGCTTTTGAAGTTGGGGATGTGATGATCATTGATGATCATATAGACCTGTTTCCAGAGAATCCCCTCAGAGGAAGTAATCTAAATACTTTTGGCGTGCGTTTTCCGGACATGAGTGAACCTTACGATCTGCAATTGGTGGAAAAAGCCATCCAAGTGGCGGGGAAAAAGGGGATCAAGGTGCATAGGGGAGTGTATGTGGGGGTTCAGGGACCTAATCTGGAAACCCGGGCAGAATATAAATACCTAAGGACCATAGGTGCAGACGCTGTGGGCATGAGCACCGTTCCCGAGGTGATCGTAGCCCGACAGATGGACATGCCAGTGTTCGCACTTTCCGCCATTACCGATCTTTGCTCCCCGGAAAAGGTGAAAAAGATTTCCATCCAGGAAGTGATCGCCGCAGCAAGTATCGCTGAACCAAAAATGGTAAAGATCATCAAAGAACTGATGGAAAGTTTGTAGAGAAGGCATGGGCTGGAATTCTTTCAGATACTTAAAGGGAGGATTTTAAAAGCGCCTGTTTTTTTGTAAGTTGAGGAATGGCAACTTACAGACTAAAAATTTTAGAAAAGGAGCCGGTGACACATGATGTCAACCGGTACAAGTTGGAAAAACCTCGGGGCTTTCAGTTTACCCCTGGACAGGCCACAGAGGTGAGTTTGCTAAAGGCAGGGTGGGAAGCGGAAAAGCGTCCCTTTACATTTACAAATTTACCCTCAGATGATTATTTGGAATTTACCATCAAGTCCTACAAAGGACATGAAGGAGTGACCAAGCGCCTGGGAGAAATAGAAGTAGGGGAGGAGATAGAAATAGGAGATCCCTGGGGAACGATAAGTTTTAAAGGGGAAGGAGTTTTTATAGCTGGGGGAGCTGGTATAACCCCGTTTATCTCCATTCTCAGGAGTCTGAGGAAGAAAAACAAGATTGGAAACAGTGCCCTGATTTTTGCCAACAAAACCAATGAAGACATCATCCTTTATGAAGAACTTAAAGCAATACTAGGGCACAAGTTTTTTAACATCATTTCCCACCAAAAGGACACTGCTTATGACAAAGGTCTGATCGATAAGGAATATTTGAAAAGAAAGATAGGGGATTTTGACCACCAGCATTTTTATGTGTGTGGCCCCAGTGGCTTTATGAAAGCGGTGATGGGCAGTTTGAAAGAGTTGGGAGCCAAACCGGATGCCTTGGTTTTCGAGAAGTAGAATGGATATAACCACGGAGGGCTCAAAGGTTTCACGGAGGACTCAACGTTTTTATTTAAAAGATTAACTAGTGCTATGTTAAGCGTGATTTGCCGATACTTTTCGGAGTCACCTTCTTGTTAAATCGGTTACCTGCCTCCCGCAGGTGCGGTTTGTTTACCTTGCCTACCGGCAGGCAGGACTGATGGATTTCACATAACTAAACGTGATTTTTCAGTTAAGCAGTTAAACAAGCAGCCTTGTCCCGCATAGCGGGACAGCTGCCTAAACTGTTAAACCCGTTCCACCCAATATCTCGAAACAAAGGATTCGACATGTTTAAAACGCCTGTTTACGATTAACTTAACACCAGGCATAACATCATCGGTTAGGCTTAGGGAATAGCTTTTCTAACAGATGAGCTTGTCGGGGGTGACAAATCCGGACAGTTCCCAATTGAGGTGGGCGCTTATGACTGTTAAAAGTAGTCCTTCCTATCAAAGGGGAGGACTTTTATGTTCTCAATCTCTCTTGATTATGTGTTGAGCTGTGTGAATCCATCTGGGGAGACAAGCTGTTGACCGCTGGCCGTTGTCCCTGAAAAGCCGAATTTAACCACAGAGGGCTCTAAGTTTTTATTTTAAATGGTTTTGAAAAGTTTAATGAGATTCCATATAGTCCACTGTAAGGTAGCTTAGCGCCCTTACGCCTAAAATCAGCCCTGATTCATCAATGAAGAAATCCGGTGTGTGGTGGGCCGCTACTTCTGTAGGATCTTTGCCTTTTGGCATTCCTCCCAAGAATATAAATAGGCCTGGGGCTTCCATTTGATAGTAGCTGAAGTCCTCGGCGCCTGTTATAGGGTCGTGGTAAATGATGTTTTCTTCACCCGCTACAGTTTTCAATGTGTTGACCATCTTTTCGGTGAGTTCAGGATCGTTGATGGTGGCAGGATAGATTTTCTCGATTTCCACATCGACATTGGCTCCTGCTGCCTCCCCTGTTTTGGTGGCGATGTCTGTAAGCCGTTGATGAATAAGTTCTTGTTGCTTTGTTCCATAGGTTCTTATCGTGCCGAGCATTTCCACTTTTTCTGGGATGATGTTTTGCCTGACACCCCCATGGATACTGCCGATAGTAACGATGGCGGGGTTTTCTGTAATGTTTACATTTCGGCTGATTATGGTCTGGAGGGAACTGATGATCTGGGCAGAAGTGACAATGGGATCGACAGAGGACCAGGGATAGGCTCCGTGGGCCTGTCGGCCGTTTACGGTGAGTTTGAGGTTGTCCACTGCGGCCATGGCGGGACCAGATCGGTATTTGATTTTGCCTACTTCAGTCTGGGAGTTGATATGCAATCCAAATATGGCATCCACTCCATCCATAACCCCTTCCTCGACCATCTGTTTGGCTCCCCAAGAGGTCAGCCCTTCCCCAAATACCCCCTCCTCGGCCGGCTGGAAGATGAATTTTACGTTTCCATGTAACTCCTCTTTTATACCGGCAAGTAGTTCAGCAATTCCCATTAGGATGGCTACATGTGTATCGTGGCCACAGGCATGCATGACGCCGATTTCCTGGCCATTATAGTTAGTGGTTTTGGTGGACTTGAAGGGCAGGTCATTTCTTTCTGTAACCGGCAGGCCGTCCATGTCTGCCCTCAAGGCAACTGTTGGGCCGGGGAAGCCCCCTTTTAATAATCCCACCACGCCGGTTACCGCCACTTTTTCAGTGACCTCCAACCCTAGGGATTTCAGGTGGGCGGCAATTAGTCCGGCCGTCCTTGTTTCCTGATTGCCAAGCTCAGGATGCTCATGAATGTCCCTTCTCCATTCGATAACTTTGGCCTCTAGGGATAAAGCTTTTTGGTCAATGGTTTGGTGCAGAGGGGATTGGCCGAAAACCATCGGGCAAAGTAAGGAGAAAACTAAAAACAGGTATATTTTTTGCATGGTGCTTGCGTTGAATTTGACTAAAATAAGGAAAAGATGATATGAATTGAAAGAGTGGTTTAAGAACTTTTAATAAGTTTTTAGTTTGAAATTGTTTTTTTCCTCCCAAAAAAGGGACAATTTGTGATGATTTTCATTCAAGCCGCTTTCCTAAAACCTAATTAGATGTCTTTGGAAGTCAACACACTGAGCAAGTATTATAAGGATCAAAAGGCCCTGGATCAGGTAAGTTTTAAAGCAATACCGGGTCAGGTGCTGGGCTTTTTGGGGCCTAATGGGGCGGGTAAATCCACCACCATGAAAATTGCCGCAGGTTATTTGCTTCCGGATGAGGGCGATGTTTTGGTCCACGGTATTTCCGTGATCGAAAAGCCAAAGGAAGTAAGTAAATTGATCGGCTATCTCCCGGAACACAATCCCCTTTACCTGGAAATGTATGTCCGGGAATTTTTGACCTTTATGGCAGGAATGTACGGTTTGCGGGGGGCGAAGGCCTCCGAGAGGGTGAATGAGGTGATTGCAAATTGCGGCCTTGAACCTGAACAGCACAAAAAGATAGGGGCTTTGTCCAAAGGTTACCGTCAACGGGTCGGCTTGGCCAAGGCATTGGTGCATGATCCAAGCGTGATTATTTTGGATGAACCCACCACCGGACTGGATCCGAATCAGTTGGTGGAAATCAGAAAGCTAATACGGGAAATCAGCAAGGAAAAAACATTGATATTGAGCACCCATGTGATGCAGGAAGTGGAGGCTCTCTGCGATAAAGTGGTCATTATTCATAAAGGTAAGGTAGTTGCTCAGGATTTGATAGCGAAATTAAAAGCCGTAGAAGGAGAAGTAATTCTCTATTTGGAAACGCAGGAAAGACTAGAAAAGAGATGGTTTGAAGGGATGAAGGGGCTAAGCCAGTTAAAGGTTTTGGGAGATAGCTATTATCAGTTTTCCACTAGCGATGCCCCGGGGCTTCGCAGAGCTATTATGGAACTTGTAAACAGCAGACAACTTTCGCTCATAAGCCTGCGGCAGGAAGAAAGGAATCTGGAAACTATTTTTCACCAGCTTACAGGGACACGGGTATGATCAGTTTGGTGTATAAGGAATTCAACGCTTTTTTTAATAACCTCACAGGCTACCTTATCATTTCGGTCTTTTTGGTGGCCTTGGGACTGCTGGTATGGGTTTTTCCGGATACCAGTGTATTGCAGTATGGCTTTGCGGATTTGGAGGCCATGTTTGTCTATACCCCTTATGTATTTGTTTTCTTGGTTCCGGCAATTACCATGCGGATGATCGCCGAGGAGAGAAAAAATGGTACCTGGGAACTGCTGATGACTTCTCCGATCAAGCCCTATCAAATCGTCATAGCCAAATACCTTGCTGCGGTACTGGTGATAACTCTCGCCTTACTGCCTGGCTTATTGTATTACTATAGCGTTTATCAATTGGGTGATCCTGTAGGAAATATCGATTCTGCCGGATTCTCGGGTTCTTTTATAGGAATGGTATTGATTGGGGCGGTTTTTGCCGCAGTAGGGCTATTTAGTTCTGCTTTGACAGATAATCAGATTACAGCTTTTGTGATTGGGGCTTTTCTTAGTTTTGTCCTTTATTTTGGCCTTTCCTCACTCGCCAATTTAATGGAAATGAGCCCTTTTGTGCTTTTGATAGAAGAGCTGAGTTTGGGCTACCACTATGAGCGTATGAGCAGAGGGGTGATTGCCGGCAGTGATTTGTATTACTTTTTAGCGTGGATCATTTCAATGGTTGTTTTGACCACACTTTTGATCAGGAAACAATGAGGGAAGCTAATCAACATATCAGGAATGTTAGGCAGAAAGGAGTGGTGAAAAGCCTTGTGCTGCTGCTGTTCATATTAGGGGGCTTAACGGCAATGAGTGTTTTTTTGGATTTCAGGATGGATTTAACGGAAGAAAAGCGCTATTCTTTACATCCTGCCACTAAGGAAGTCTTGGGTAATTTAAAGGAACCCTTGGAAGTGGATATTTTACTTACTGGAAAGCTTCCCGGTGGAATGAGAAGGTTTCAGAAGAACATCGAAGAGGCTGTGGAGACCTTTAATGCTTACAGTGCCGAGCCGATCCATTTTAGGTATTTCGACCCATTGGAAATAGATGGGGCAAAAGAGCAGGAAGAATACATATTGTATTTGTCAGAATTTGGGATCAATCCTACCAACCTGTTTGCTTCTGATGGGGGAGGTCAAACTTCCAGGTTGATCTTTCCCGGTGTGATTATTCGGAATGCAGCATATGAGACGGGAGGTTTACTTTTGAAAGGGGAAAAAGGCATGTCTCCAGACGAGATGCTGAATCTTTCGGTAGAAAACCTGGAGTATGAACTTGTCAATATGATCAAAAAGCTGGAGCATGGAGACAAGCCCGCAGTGGCCATGATCACCAATCATGGGGAGCTCCAGGGAGATGAGGGTTTTGGTATTGTGGAGGCTTTAGGAGAAGAATACGAGGTCTATAAGGTTCCGCTTCTTCAGGCAAAAGAGGTAGAGGATCTGTTAAGTTTTGATGCTGTAATCGTGGCTGGCCCCAAAGACACTTTTAAGGAAAGGGAAATTTATTTGCTTGACCAATACTTGATGGGTGGCGGAAAATTGCTGATTTGCGTAGATCCTTTGGCTGTAAGTATGGAAGATGCGGGAGGAGAGGGGACTTTGGCTCTGGGCTTTGATACAGGATTGGACCGTTTGCTTTTTAATTATGGGGTCAGGATAAATAAGGATTTGATCCAGGACATGAATTTTGGCTATTACCCCGTTGTGGCAGGGCAATTTGGAGACCAGCCCCAGATCAGTCCGCTTCCCTGGCCGTTTTTTGTGGTGGCCAACAGGATGGGAAAGCATGTCATCACAAAAGGATTGGATCAGTTGATGTTTCGCTTTGTCAGTTCTTTGGATACTGTAAAGGCTGAAGGAGTTACAAAGACCCCTTTGGTTTTTAGCGGTAGTTATAGCAGGACCTTGCCGCAACCGGTCAGGGTAGCTTTTCAGGACATGTCCACTGAGCCGGAAATCAGTAAGTTTAATCAGCAACATCTTCCATTGGCCTATTTGCTGGAGGGGCGGTTTGCCTCCTTCTACAAAAATCGGTTTTTGCCTGAGGAATTTGAGGGAGATGATACTTTTAAAGAAAGCACAGAAAACGGATCCATTGTAGTCATTGGGGATAGTGATTGGATCCAAGGAAGACGCAATATGCAAAATGGAAATCCGTATCCATTGGGGGTTGATCCTTTTTCGGAGACCAATTATGCTAACCGGGAGTTTTTACAAAATACCATTAGGTACCTTATTGATCCGGATGGAATTATGGCCAGCAGAAGCAAAGTGCTTAAAATCCGCCCTTTGGATAAGCGGAGGGTGGAAGAAGAAAAGGTCAAATGGCAAGTGATCAATATTGTCCTGCCGGTGGTCTTGATTTTTCTGTTGGGCATGGCAAAGATTTATTTAAGGAGAAGAAAGTTTGCCGTAAAGAAGTAGATATTGCCGGAGTCAAAAGAGAAGGGGATTTTTTTTGGTCAGAAATCTTAATGGGGTACCCGCTTTTATGATTTTATTTATAAATTTACCCTGTTGAAAACTAATTGGAATAAAAGCCTTGGATCAAAACCTTGAATTGAGTTTATTGTTTGAAAATGTTCACTCGATTTTTGTGTTTTGACCTTAAATAACTAAATCATATTCGCATGAAATTTATTGTTTCTTCTTCTGCTCTTTTGAAGCAACTTTCAGGAATCAATGGGGTGGTGACCACCAATCCGGTTGTGCCGATATTAGAAAACTTCCTTTTTGAGATCAAAGAAGGTAAGCTGACCATTACGGCCTCCGACCTGCAGACATCGATGATGACTGAGATTGATGTGGAAGCAAAGGAAGATGGAAATATAGCCGTGCCCGCGAAGATCCTTATTGAAACACTTAAGAACCTTCCCGAGCAACCTGTGACCTTCAGTATTGACCATGATACTTACAGCGTAGAGATCAGTTCTGACAATGGTCGCTATAAGTTGGCCGGGGAAAATGCTACGGATTTTCCTAAGATACCTTCTGTAAGCAATGCCACAGCAGTGGACATGTCTACAGAGGTGCTGAGCAGTGCGATCAACAATACCATCTTTGCGACCAGCAATGATGAGCTTCGACCAGCCATGACCGGTGTTTATGTGAATCTGAGCAGTACCAATGCCACTTTTGTTGCAACCGACGGACACCGTTTGATCCGTTACAGAAGGGTGGATATCGCTGCACAGGATGCTGCCAGTATCATTATCCCAAGGAAGGCGTTGAATTTGTTGAAGTCTACCCTACCTTCCGAAAATGTTGCGGTTACCGTGGAGTTCAATAACTCCAATGCTTATTTTAAGTTTGGCAATATTCAAATGATCTGCCGTCTGATTGATGAGCGCTTCCCGGATTATGAAAACGTGATTCCGGTGGACAATGAGAACAATATGACGATTGACCGAATCGAGTTTTTGAGTTCTTTGAAGCGTATTGCGATCTATGCCAATAAAACCACCCATCAGGTACGTCTGAAACTGACGGGAAGCGAACTTCAGATTTCTGCGGAAGATTTGGATTTCTCCAATGAGGCGAATGAGCGACTTTCTTGTGAGCACGATGGAGAGGATATAGAAATTGGCTTCAACGCGAAGTTTTTGGTAGAAATGCTCAACAATATTGCAGCAAAGCAGGTAACCTTAAAATTCAGTGCCCCGAACAGGGCCGGTTTGATTGTGCCTAGTGACAAAAATGACAATGAAGACATTTTGATGCTGGTGATGCCTGTTATGTTGAATAACTACGTTTAAGGTAAAGGACGATTGCCTGTCCGTCCAAAAAGATCGATGAAGTAATTTCTTTTATGATTTTGTGGACTGGATTTTACATCATGACTTTTGTCTCATAAGGAAATACAAAAAAAATAATACCCAAGGCCCCGCTTTAAGGCGGGGCCTTTTTTATGCGTAAATTTTTTGGCCAAATGAAAAGTTGGCGTCCTTGGTAATGAGAACCTTAGTTAGGGTAAATCGGTCTTATGGGTCACAGCGTAACCGATGCTTATAGAAAGGTCCCTAAGATTTTTCTTCTTGCGACTTTGCAAGTCTGGTAAGCGACTTTTTTGACCTATTTTATATTATAGGATAATAAAAGAGTAATATGTATTCTATTGATTTTCAAATGATTGAAAAAAATAACATATGATTTAATATCATTGTCTTGTTTCAATGTTAACTAAATGTTAACTTAATTAACATGTAATTAACATTGAAAGGAGGGAAGGTGAAAAGGATATTACTCATATGGACAGCATTATTTATCATTGTTTATCATGCCGCTTCTCAAGAAGGTGGTGATAGATTTTCCATTTTCGAAAGTTTTGAAGAAGAACAGCGGTTTTCAGATAAGGAAAATGCATTTGTTCTGTTGTCTGCATTACATGCAGATGAAGACGCCCAAAACTTAGATGGATACCATAAATTAATAGAGAAGCTGGATAAGAAATCCTCTAAAAAGCACCATGTCAAATGGTTTTTGGAGGAAATGTTTTATAAGTCCCATCAGTTGGTGTTGAAGGAATATAAGAAGCACAGTACGTTCAATGAGATGTTGGCAACAGGCGCTTATGATTGTGTAAGCGGTTCTGCATTAATGGGGCTTTTATTGGAAAGGTATGAATTCGATTACCAGATCATTGAAACGGATTTTCACGTGTTTGTATTAGTTAATGACGGTGACCGTAGCTATGTTTTGGAAAGTACAGAGCCAAGGAATGGCTTTATTACCGACCCTCAAGAGGTTTCTGATTATATAGCTTCTTTCAAACCCGTCAGCAGTCCTTCAGCAAAAGTAGCCAAAACCTTAGCGGGAAGGGTTGAAGGAACTCAGAAGGTACAGAACAGTATTTACAAGGCAATCAGCTTGAAAGAGCTAGCAGGCTTGCAATATTATAATGATGCGATTCATCATTTCAATGAAAATGACATGGAAGTGGTGCAAAGTCAACTGATAAAAGCTGCCGAAATTTATCCTTCAGGTAGGGTAATGGCATTTTTCGATTATGTCGCGGGGCAGAAAAAGGAATTAGCGAGGAGATAAATTTTTTTAGACTATAAAAAAACCGAGGGTAACTCCTCGGTTTTTTTATTTAATCAATTCTTACGATATCAGCCCCCAGTGCATTTAGCCTTTGATCGATATATTGGTAGCCCCTGTCGATCTGTTCCACATTATCAATGACGGAGGTGCCTTCTGCAGATAAAGCAGCGATGAGCAGCGAAACTCCCGCTCTGATGTCTGGAGAGGTCATCCGGATACCTTTTAAGGGGTATTTTCTGTCCAGTCCGATTACTGTAGCCCTGTGAGGGTCACATAGAATGATCTGTGCCCCCATGTCAATTAGTTTATCGACAAAGAAAAGCCTGCTTTCAAACATTTTTTGATGGACTAATACGGTTCCTTTTGCCTGGGTGGCGGTGACCAAGACAATGCTTAGCAGGTCAGGTGTAAAACCAGGCCAAATGGCATCAGCAACCGTAAGTATTGACCCGTCTATAAATGTCTCAATTTCATAATGTTTTTGAGCCGGAATATAAATATCATCACCTTTGAATTCTATCTGGATACCCATCCGTTTAAACGTGTCGGGGATGATCCCCAGACGATGGATCTGGGCGTCTTTGATCGTGATTTCTGACTGGGTCATCGCCGCTAGACCGATGAAAGAGCCGATTTCGATCATGTCAGGAAGCAGGGTGTGTTCCGTTCCCCCGAGTGTTTTTACCCCTTCTATGGTAAGGAGGTTAGAGCCCACACCGGTAATTTTGGCCCCCATGCGGTTAAGCATGTCACAAAGCTGCTGTAGGTAAGGTTCACAGGCAGCATTGTAAATGGTAGTTTTTCCTTCCGCCATCACTGCGGCCATCAGTATATTGGCGGTGCCCGTTACCGAAGCTTCATCCAAGAGCATGTAAGCCCCTTTGAGGCTCTTGCCGTCAATATTGTAAATTTCCTGTTGGGAATCATAGTGGAATTTGGCGCCGAGTTTTTGGAAACCGACAAAGTGGGTGTCCAGTCTTCTTCGGCCTATCTTGTCCCCGCCCGGTTTGGAGATTTTTCCTTTGCCAAACCTGGCCAAAAGAGGGCCAAGAATCATTACAGAGCCCCTCAGGGATGAGGCCTTAGTCAGGAATTTATCGGAGTCGAGATAATCAAGGTCGACCTTGGATGCGTTGAAACGGTAGCTCTCGGGGCCGATTTTGTCCACAGATACCCCCATGTCTGCCAATAATTCAATTAACTTATTGACATCTCGGATGTTTGGTATTTTATGGATGACAACATCTTCATCGGTCAAAAGTACGGCGCAAAGTATTTGGAGCGCTTCATTTTTAGCGCCCTGAGGGGTGATTTCGCCTTTAAGTTTTAATCCCCCTTTTACTCGGAATGAAGACATTTAGTTTCTGCGTTTTTTAAAGTTGCCCCCGTTGTTTCTTCTTTTATTGACTCTTCTGCCACTGTTGTGCTGTGGTTCGTTGGTTTGAGTTCCGGTCTTGAAATCCCTTCTGGTGCTGGTCTCAAAGAGCGAGTTTTCCTTTACTTTTTCCAGGTCGATGTGTAGTTTCTTTTTGGAGAGGGTTTTGATATCATCGATGATAATGGCGTCATCGAAATTTTCTCTGTTCCAAGTAGAGTGGAAGCTTCTCATTAATTGGCCGATATAAATGATGGCAGCTTCTTGCTCCTCGTCATCTTCAATTTCAATTGCCTTTTCGATCAGCTTTTCGATGTTTCTCCCGTAATGCTTGAATTTCACTTCTCCTTCCGGGTATCCTACCACCTGGGGCTTTTTGCCCAGAAGTTCTTTTTCAGGCATGGGGAAAGGGCTGTCCACATCTAGTTTGAAGTCCGACATGATAAACAGATCGTCCCAAAGCTTTTGGTCGTTTTCTGCTTTTAGCTGAGGATTAAGTTGTTTCATTAATTCCACCAGGGTATAGGACTGCTCAGTCCGCTTGGCTTTATCAGGAACGGTGGTGATGTAATCCACCAGTTTCTGAATGTTTTTTCCGTATTCTTTCAAAATTACTGAGTGTTTATGCTTTTCGTTTTCTTTCATAGCATCCCCTGTTGATGAACGATTATTTCAAGTTACGAAAAAATGTCGTTACATGGGGTATGGGGTATTATGATACCTTTAAAGATTTCACAGAAATCCAGGTGTTTAGAGGCGTTAAGTCTCTTGCTTTAGGATTCCACAATACGAAGCTTAGCAAAGCTAAGTAATAATGTCTTATCTCCAAAATTGTCAAAACCTATGGTGGCTTTTTTATTGAGGCCTTCCACTTCTACCTTAAGTACTTTGCCATAGCCAAACTTCGGGTGTTCGACTTTCATACCCTCGGCCAAGTTATTGGTGTTTGACGGCTTGAAGTCAGGGCTTGGGGTATGTATTTTGGCCGTGGTGTTTGGTCTTACTGAAGGCTGCTTTTTCAAGCCGATAAAACCTGTTTTGCCCTCTCGGCCATTTTGCTGTCCGTAATGTCCGCTTCCAAAATGCTGGCCTTTTCTTTTAGTTACTTTTATACAGTTGGGATCGATTTCTTCCAGGAAACGGCTGGGTTCGCAGTTGAGCAATCTTCCAAACCGGTAACGGGTAATGGCATAACTAAGGTAAAGTTTCTCCATGGCCCTGGTAGAGGCTACGTAAAAAAGCCTTCTTTCTTCCTCCAGGTCTTCACGGCTTTGCATCATCATCTGTGAGGGGAAAAGATCTTCTTCCAAACCTACCACAAACACTTCCCGAAATTCAAGACCTTTTGAGGAGTGAATGGTCATGAGTGTGACCGCATCCATATCATCTTTGTCACGGTCATTGTCTGTAAGAAGAGCGATTTCCTGTAGGAAGGCCCCAAGTGATTTCTCTTCATTTTCAGGATTGTCCACGTATTCCTTGATCGCATTCAAGAGCTCTTGGACGTTCTCATAGCGGTTAAGGCCTTCAATGGTTTTGTCCTCATACAGTTCCCTTAGCAGTCCCGACTGCTTGGCTATGGTGGAGGCTGCCTCATAGGCGTCTTTGCGTTCGGTTTCCATGCGGAAACTTTTGATCATGGTGGCAAAGTCGGCAACAGCATTGGCTGCCCGCCCGGTGAGAAAGCTCCCGGAATTGTCCACGACCTGCCATAGAGGGATGTCATGTTCATAGGCAGCGACCAGCATTTTTTCCACACTGCTCAGCCCTATGCCCCTCTTGGGGAAGTTGATAACACGCTTGAAGGCCTCTTCATCGTCTTGGTTGACCACAAAACGCATATAGGCCATGAGGTCCTTGATTTCTTTTCTTTGGTAAAATGACAGTCCCCCCACGATCTTGTAGGTGATGTTCATCTTTCTGAGGGCTTCCTCAATAGCTCTGGACTGGGAGTTGGTCCTGTAAAGGATAGCAAAATCGCTGTTTTGCAGTTTTTTGTTGTTTTTCTCCTCGAATATGGTGGACGCCACCATTCTTCCTTCCTCGTTGTCAGACGCTGACTTGATCAGTTCGATCAGTTCCCCGCTGTCATTATGTGTCCAGACGTTTTTCTTTAACTGTGCCTTGTTTTTGGCAATAATGGAGTTGGCTGCTTCCACGATGTTTTTCGTGGAGCGGTAGTTTTGCTCCAGTTTTACCACCTCTAGGTCTGGGTAATCCTTTTCGAAGTTGAGGATGTTCTGTATATCTGCTCCCCTAAAGGCGTAGATACTTTGTGCATCATCCCCTACCACACAGATGTTTTGGTGTACTGCCGCTAGTTTTTTGGTAATGAGGTATTGTGACAGGTTAGTATCCTGAAACTCATCTACGAGCACATACCTGAATCTTTGCTGATATTTGTTCAGGACATCAGGATGGTCCCTGAAAAGGACATTCGTGTAAAACAGCAGGTCATCAAAGTCCATGGCAGAGGACTTGAAAAGCCTTTTTTGATAAGTACGGTAAATTTCTCCCATCCGGGGTTTTAATGCTGCTTCGTCGTCAGCCTTTATATAGGGGTCATTCAGGTAGTTTTCCCAGCTGATAAGTCTGTTTTTTGCACCTGAAATCCTCGAAAGCACCGTGTTGGGTTTGTAGACTTTGTCATCCAGCTTCATTTCTTTGACGATTGTTTTGATCAGTGATTTACTGTCATCAGCGTCGTATATGGTGAAGTTGGAAGGGAATCCCAGTCTTTCGGACTCCACGCGAAGGATCTTGGCAAAGATGGAGTGGAAGGTGCCCATCCATGTATTTCTGGCTTCCAGGCCGATCAGGTTTTCTATCCTGCTTCTCATCTCGTTGGCTGCCTTATTGGTAAAGGTCAGGGAGAGAATCTGAAAGGGATCGACTCCTTTGGCGTGGATGAGGTGGGCAATACGAAAGGTGAGTACTCTCGTTTTGCCGGATCCTGCGCCGGCGATAATCATCAATGGCCCTTCTGTGTGTTCTACTGCTGCTCTTTGTGGGGGATTTAAACCTTCTAAATAATCCATACTTCTTCCTCCTATAAGCTTCAAAGATAATGTTTATAAATGGAAAAACTGAAGTAAGTTTCTGTCACTTACTGTTTTTCCACCTGTTGTGTGACCAAAGGTACAACGCGGGCTGTTCCCGGATGTTTTTTTCGGTCAATTCTATGAATTTGTTGGTGATGCTATGTTTTTCGGCATCATGCGGTGGTTCAGATACAAAGAGGTAGGTGAATTTATAATGGCCTCTTTTTAGCTTATGTACTTCTGCAAATATAACGGTCAGGTCAAAGCCTTTGGCCAATTTTTCTGCTCCCTCAAAAAAACCGGTCTCGCGGTGCATGAATTTAGCGTGGTAACGCTGGTCTTCCCTGTTTGGACGCTGGTCCGCAGCAAGACCGATAAGCCGTGGATGGTTACGGTGTTTGAAGAAGTGTCTTTGGAAATCCTTCTTCTCGACCAGGTATCCGCCAAACCGGTTTCTGATCGTCTTCATCAGTTTTTCAAAAAAAGGATTGGAAACTTTCTGGTAGACAATTTCGATTCTTTCGTCCACCAATGCCCGTACAGCCAGTGGATGCCCTTCCCAATTAAAAAAGTGGGCGGTAAGCCCGACGATTATCTTTTTACGTTCTAAAAGGCCTCTCAGCAGGTCCATGTTCTCCAGTTGAAACCGTTTTTCGATTTCCCGCTTTCCCATGGTCATTAATTTGATGGTTTCCGCAAAAGAGTCGGTCAGGTTTCTGTAGAATTCCCGCATGATTTTTTTACGCTCCTCAATGGACTTTTCTGGAAATGCACAAGAAATGTTTTTCCACACCACTTTTTTTCTATATCCTATGACATAATAAGCTAGAAGGTAAAATGTATCGGATATAATATATAAACACCAAAGCGGCAGGTAAGAAATTAATCGGAATGCAAACATTAAAAGCTGTGTTACGTTAAATTCGTCCTAATTGAAAGGAGAAAGGGGTGCCTTCGTGGCTCAAAATAAATGAAAACAAGTGAATTCTTTCAAAAAATTAGTGATAAATTAAGTCAATGATTACTTTTGAAACTTATGTCTGAGGTACAAAAGAAAAAATATTCCGACAAGGAAAAGAATAACATATTCGACAATGAGTTTATGCCGCACATAGACTCGATGTACAATTTTGGCTTCAGACTAACCTTTGATGAAGATGACGCCAAAGATTTGGTTCAGGATACCTATCTTAAAGCATACCGCTTTATAAACTCCTTTGAGCAAGGTACCAATGCGAAGGCCTGGCTTTTTAGGATCCTGAAAAACAGCTTTATCAATGAGTACAGGAAGAAAAGTAAGCAACCTTCTAAGGTTGATTACCAGGAAGTTGAAACTTATTACAACTCGGATAGTGTTGATTACAATATCACTTCAGATTTAAGGGTCGATGCGGTAAAGGATATGTTGGGCGATGAGATCTCCAATGCCCTGAACAGCTTGGCCGTTGATTTCCGGACAGTAATTATACTGTGTGACTTGGAGGGCTTCACTTATGAGGAGATGGCCAAGATCCTGGACATCCCCATAGGGACAGTGAGGTCAAGATTACACCGGGCGCGGAACTTATTGAAGGAGAAATTGCATTCTTATGCTAAGGATATGGGGTATGATACTGATGAAGAGTAATTTGTGTTTGAAAGCGAAAAAAAATTATCATGGATAAAAAAGTAGACTCATCCGGAGAAAGGAAACTTAAATGCGGTGACGTGAGCAAATGCTTCCAACTTTTGGAGAGTATTTTGGATGGTGAAGATAAGGAGGCCTCAAAGGAAGTACTGAAAGAAAAGCTGTCAAAGTGCCAGCCCTGTTTCGAACATTACCATTTGGAGCAGGCCATCAGAGAAGTCCTTAAGAATAAGTGCACCAAGCAGACCGTGCCAAGCGAACTGGCTGCAAGTATTCGCCAAAAAATAGAAGATATAAAATAAGCATTCACCACCATGCCTTTCGGAAAAGCTTTTATTTTTTCGGCGCCATCAGGTTCCGGAAAAACCACTATTGTAAAACATTTACTTTCCACCCGTGAAGACCTGGGGTTCTCCATCTCTGCCTGTACGCGTGATAAACGGGGCCGGGAAGAGCAAGACGGAAAAGACTATTATTTTTTAAGCCCGAAAGAATTCAAACAAAAAATAGACGAGGAAGCCTTTGTGGAATGGGAAGAGGTGTATGAGGGTAATTTTTATGGTACGCTCAAATCAGAAATCCAAAGAATCTGGGACAGTGGCAAACATGTGATATTTGATGTGGATGTCAAAGGCGGGCTGAACCTGAAAGAGTATTTTGGAGACCGCGCTTTGGCCATTTTTGTGAAGGTCCCATCGATGGACACACTGGCCGAGCGGCTCAAAGACCGGGGGACAGAATCAGAAGAAAGTCTTTCGAGGCGAATCTACAAGGCAAAGTTTGAGATGTCTTTTGAAAATAAATTTGATACTACATTGGTCAATGATGACAGAGAAAAGTCCTTCGCTTTGGCAGAGAAGCTGATCAATGACTTCATTGATAAATAAGGGAAATTGAAAGTCGGTTTATTTTTCGGTTCATTTAATCCTATACACATTGGGCACCTGATCATAGGTAATGTCATGAAGGACAGGACCGATCTGGATGAAGTGTGGTTTGTGGTTTCTCCTCAAAACCCTTTTAAAAAGCGCAGAGGGCTCTTGCATGAATTTGATAGACTCAGGATGGTGGAACTGGCCATTGAAGGGAATTATCACTTTAGGGCAATTGATGTGGAGTTCCATATGCCAAAGCCGAGTTATACCATTGATACCTTAACGTATTTGAAGGATAAGCACCCCAATCATGATTTTAAGCTGATTATAGGAGGTGATAACCTCACTCATTTTCACAAATGGAAAAACAGTGACCAGATTTTGCAGCACTATGGATTGTATGTGTATCCTAGACCGGGCGAATCTGTGGATTATGAACATCCCAATGTCGAGTTTGTAGAAGCGCCGCTTATCGATATTTCAGCTACTTTTATCCGCAAATCCATGGAAGAAGGAAAGTCGGTTAAGTACCTTCTGCCTCCTTTGGTAGAAGATTATATAAAGGGGAAAAAATTTTTTGAGTAGTAGTATTATTTATCGGAATATGGTTATCCCCAAAGACACCAGTAGCTCTAAATTAGCAAACCATCTCTCACAACTTGTTCGCCGTGGCAGGAATGCACAGAAACTCACAGAAAAGGTTTTTTAATTCCGTGGAATTCTGTGGAATCTGTGAGAAATAAATTTACTGGTGTAATTCCGGAGAATCGTAAAAAGAAAAGCCTTGAAAGTGCGATCACTCCCAAGGCTTTTACTTATTGTTTGATTAGGGTTTTATTTTTTTAACGATCCAATTGCCTACTGATCTTCCTTGGTCCTGTCCTCGGGTGATCGCATCCATAAAGTGGATACCTCCATACAGTCTTGAGATGGCCGCTTCATTAGCTGCCTGTGCGAAGGAATCATAGCTTCTGGCCTTTAGCCCATACCTTTCTTCAACGCTGTCAGAATAGGTGAAGTTATCCCCAAAGAAATGGGTCAATACTACCGAAGCGGCAGTGGAAACGGTGCTATGGCCGCTCAAGTACTCTGGGAAGGGAGGGGTCTGCAAAAAGGGAGTCCAGGTAGGATCGATGTATTTTCGAATGGCAGTTTCTGGCCTAATACGGTGGCTTCTATATTTTTCATCCCAACAGGCAATAAAGCCGTCCATAAGTGTAAGGGCCAAAAGGGTGTTTGTTTTCATGGTTTCCCCAAATGACAGATTTGCTTTTCTGCAGGCAATGTCCGTTATACCCATCCAATGGGCTCCGGGAGATATTTTTTTCATTCCCACCATCAGGTGGCCATTGTCTTGCAAAGCAAAAGGGTTACAGTCCCAAAATGCAGCGATTTCCTTGTTTTCATCGGATAAGTTTACCTCATAAACCTCTTTGGTGATTTTGTAGAATTCGGAATTTTTTTCCTCGGAAAAGGGGATAGGCGGAGCGGGTTTGAATTGGGCAGCAGAATCCAGAAAGAATGGTCTAACGGTATTGAAGTAAGGTTCTACAGGAGAAAAATAGCCTGGAGGGGTTGGATACCAGCTTCCCGGAGTCTCTAATGGTGTATAGCGGGGATAGTTGCTGATCAGGTTGTAGTTGTCTGTTTTCGCATAATTAAGGATTTCCTCAGCGATGGCTTTTGCATATTTCTGGGATTGTTCAATAACAGTTTCCGAAAACCCCATTTGCCTGCAACTGTCCAAGATGGCCTTTTCAAATTTTTCCAATTCACTGCCCGAAGGCTGCATTTTTTTTGCCGTGTTGACCATGGCTAGAACGGCACTTAGCTTGTAGGATTGCTCCGGCAAACCTTCGGGTTTGGGAATCTTGGGATATTCGTTCAGTAAACCATGGAGTGTTTTGAACTCAGGATGATTTTGGGAGACTGTTTCATATCCTGCCAAACAGGCATAAGAAAAGAAGCGGGCAGCCAAAGGAGGATTGGTGACATCATGGATCATTAACTCCGTCATTTGCTGGGTCACTTCTCCAATATAAGCAACAGGAAGTTCGGGGGTGTTTTCCTTTTTTTCCTGACAGGCTATCAGCAAGGCCAATAGGGCAAGAAAGCAGAGAAAGCGATTAAGGTAATTCATTTTATTGTTTGTTTCGGGGTAAATTCAAGAAGTGGATGATTCATTTGGTACTGGAATAGGCTTCCAGCCCTTTTTGGTTGATGCCGAAGAGCCATTTATCCTGCAATTTAATAATGCTTCGCACATCTCCTTTCAAGGCAAATCCGGATTGATCCTGAGGCAGCGCAATAAAACTGCCTTTTCCATCCCCCTTCAACAGTAAACCGTAGTTGGCATCGTATTTACCAAAGCGCAGTCTTGCTTCTTGGATATTACCACAAAGCAAGAGGTCTTTGTTTCCATCACCATCAAAATCTGCACTGGCCATGGCCATGATAGGTGCATTTTGGGCTGGGAGGGGAAGTTTTGCCAACTCCAGCTTTCCAGAACTTTTGCTTAGAAAGATACTTGTTGTTAGATGGTTGGCCGAAAGGGTGGTGGCACCTTTTAACTCTTCAGGGGTAAAAATATCCACAAGCTGGGCTTCAGCATAGCTTTTATAATCAGGAAACCGGGTTCTCATCTTGGCGATTTGATCCAGCAACTCATCTCTGGTGACGTAGGGATAGTTTACGCCCTGTATATAACAAGTTAATATAGGATCGATAGAACCGTTGTCATCGAAGTCCTTGAATACCATTTCTGCTGGTTCTTGAGGGCTGGCATGAACCTGGGTGTTGGTGCCCTGGTTTCCTATGACCAAGTCTGGTAGCTGATCACCGTTTAGGTCTTCCAAAAGTAGCGTGTTCCACCAGCCTGAGTAGGATTGGTCAAAGAATTTCTCTGTCGTATTATGGAGCTTACCGTTTTTAAGGGTGTGGGCGGTGATCGGCATCCATTCACCTACTGTAACCAGTTCATGTTGTCCATCGGCATCAAGGTCTGTCCATGCGGCATCGGTAAGCATTCCTGGATCGTATAAATCAGGAGCAAGCTCTTGGGTTTGATCGGTGAAGTTCCCCATGCCATCATTGATGAGCAGGTAGCTTCGTGGAGCTTTCGGGTACATGCCGGGAATCACCCTGCCGCCCACAAATAGGTCAGGGGCATTATCACCATTGATATCGGATAGGGTTACACAGCCGGAGCTGGTAAGCATTTTAGGTAAGGCATCGGACGATTTGGTGAGATTCCCTTTGCCGTCATTGAGGTATACTCTGTCCTGAAGTTTAGGATCCGTCGGCAGGAAGTTACCATAACCACCGCTACAGACATAGAGGTCCAAATGTCCATCTCCATTGAGATCAGCAAAGGCAGCATCGGTATCTTCGCTGTCTTGGTCTAAAATGAAAGTAGCCGTACTGCTTTCGCTGAATTTACCGTTTTTATGTTGGAGAAAGAGGCGAGATGGCTCTCCTGAGGCTCCACCGACAAACAGCTCTTCAAAACCATCTCCGTTCAGGTCAGCTTTGGCCATCACAGGGCTGCTGAAAGAAAGAGGATTGACCATAAGGGGCTGTCTCTTGAAATCGTTGACTTTGGAAGCATGAAGTTTTATCGTGACGGGCGGGACAGCGGGGGAGAATAGGGGTGCATTGGATGGAGAACCGATGTTGTTGACTTCTGCCTCCGCTTCCGAAAGAGAAAGGGTTTGGTTGGCCTTGATGTTTTTTAATACTTGGATCTTGCCGCTGGGCCAGGTGACATAGAGGGAGTCGACAATTTGTCTTTCCCCCAGACCAAAATGTAATACAGGGGAGACACTGGACTGGTAGCCTCTGGAGGGCATCTGTTCCAAGTACATGGACTGGCCGTTTTTAAAGACAGTAACTTGGGTTCCCAGGCCAAATGTGTTTTGACTTTCTCCTTGCAGTTTGATTTTAAGGAAATTGTTTTTTGTCTGTTTATTGCTTTGATTTTCAAATACAAAGGCTGCCTGGTTGATGTTGTTGACGACGATGTCCAAGTCTCCATCATTGTCAAGATCGGCGTAAGCAGCACCATTGCTGTTAGAAGGGTAGTCCGTCCCCCATTCCTTGCTGGCTTTGGCAAAAGTCAGGTCACCATTGTTTTTAAAAGTATAATTGTGGAGGTTGGAAGAGGGGATTTGTTTTACCAGATCAAGGACGTTTTGTCTTCTGATATTACCATCATTGTTTTGAACATAATCTCCCATAAACTTCAGAAAATCCATGTTGGTGTAGTCACGGAGGTAGCCATTAGTGATGTAAAGGTCTTTCCAGCCATCATTGTCAAAATCAGCAAATTGCGCCGACCAGCTCCAGTCCGTATTGGAGATCCCGGAAAGCTGCCCGATTTCGCTGAAAGTTTGGTTCCCATTGTTGACTTGGAGCATGTTACGCATGTACTGGTGATGGAAGCCGGCATTTACTTTGAAATCAAATTTCTCATAATTATCCGGAGCCATGAGCAGTTTCTGGCGCTTGTTATCTTCGGGAAGCATGTCCAGGGTAAGCAGGTCGGGCAGTCCGTCATTGTTGATGTCGGCTACGTCATTTCCCATTGAGAAATGCGAAGTGTGTCCCATTTTATTGCCGATCTGATCCGTAAAAGTACCGTCTTGGTTATTGATATACAGGTAATCCGGAGCAGTATAGTCATTGCAGATGTAGAGGTCTGTCCAGCCGTCACCGTCAATATCTGCAGCGCCGGTTCCGAGTCCATAAGACAGGGCAGAGTTATGGATTCCTGCTTCTCCGGTCACCTCGGTAAATTTGCCATTGTCGTTGCGGAATAATTGGGAGCCAGCAGGGTCTGTTGTTTTCATGATTGCCGCCGTGCTGGCTTCATCGAGTATCGGTAGGGATTTGTGGTTGTGGTTAAGGAGAAATAAATCCAGATCCCCATCTTTGTCGTAGTCGAAGAAAGTGCCCAGGGTACTGGTGGATGTACTGGCGATACCGTAGTCCTCTGCCTGCTCTGAAAATTGCGGAATGCCGTTTTCATTAACCCCTTCATTGATAAACAGCTGGTTTTTTCTTTTTTCCGGCCTCAAGTTGCCTGAATAGCAGACATAAATGTCCAGTCTCCCGTCTCCGTTTACATCAGCCATGGTGACACCGGTTTTCCACGGGCCGTTTCTGCCCGCTGTTCCTGAGGTTTCCGTGATGTCTTCAAAGACCATATCTCCCTTGTTGAGATAGAGTTTATTGGATACCATGTTTCCTGTAAAATAAATGTCTTCCAACTCATCCCCATTGAGATCACCTATGGCCACACCTCCTCCATTGTAAAAGTATTCGTACATCAGTACATTGGTGTTAAGCCCTTCTGTAAGGGTATTTTGAAAAGTGATTTTGGTTTTATCCGGGTCTAGTAGGTTAAAAAGTGTAGGGGCTTCAGGCTTTTGTTCTTCCTGATCTGGCTGGGTTTGGCACTGGATGAAGGCAAAGCAGAATAAGACTAATAAGGTTTTTGTTGGGTAGATTTTTGTCATAGGACTACATTCAGTTCGTTTAAATATAAAAAAAGAATCCATACTTATCGTGATGAGTAAGTACAGATTCTTTCTTAAAAAAATAAACAACAGGTTTAGGGTTTATTCACTATAGCCGGGGTTTTGGATCAATGCCTGATTCCGGTTCATTTCGTCCCTATGAATAGGTAGGAAATACATTTTATCCAACCACCTTCTATTTTCCTTGCCGGGGTCGATTTCGACCACTTGGTAGGAATAATTGTAAATTTCGGGAGCGTATCGATAAAGCTCCAAGCTTTGTCCCGCCTTAAAGGTGCCCACGATGCTGATACCGTTCGCATTACGGCCAAGGGTTTCTTCAGGGATCATCCAGCGCCGGGCGTCATGGAAGCGTTGCTCTTCATAGGCCATTTCCACTCTTCGTTCATTTCGGTAGCGCTCCATTAAAGCCTCACCCGTATCGTTTATTTCTGGCATGCCCACGCGGAATCGGATTCTGTTCAGCCAAGTTCTGGCCTCTTCTTCCTGTCCAAGTTCGATACAGGCTTCCACATAATTGAGAACAGCCTCCGTATACCTGATTACAGGCCAAGGGACTTCTTGCCAGGTGTTTTGGTCCACGATGGCAGGATCCGGGTCAATGAATTTCCTCGTATAATATCCCGTAAAGGAGCCGTTCCAGTCTTCAATTGGGCCATTTCTGGTGTCCAGTCCAAAGTGCGTAGTGGTCTGGCCATTTTGGATGATTTCATATTGACCGGTCTGTATTTGACCAAGGGGATCCCTTGGCTGGTTGGCAGAGGATCTGGGCTTCCATTGGGAACCATCGTAAAGAATGGAGGCGTAGAATCTGGCATCCCTGTTGTCATAGGGCGCCTCGGCATGATCAGGATTGTCCCAATCAAATTCGGTACCGTCCATCATCTCGTAATCATCCACGAAATGCTGTATAGGGGTGTTGCCCGCCCAGTTGTTATAGCCATTGGGTCCGTTGAAAAGTCCCTGACGGCCGCCGTTTTCCTGTTTAGCGTTGATGAAGTAACGGGCAAAAATCAATTCGTTTTCCCCTCCGTTTCTGGAAAGAGAGTTATTGATATAGTTTTGGATACCGTCTTCATGACTGACCGGAGCGGTAAGGTTCAGGAGATTGCCATCGTCATTGTCCAAAACGGCTTTGGCAGCATCCTTGGCCTTTTGCCACCGCTGCATTCTATCACCTGAGGTATAACCAAGGAATTCAGGATTGGAAAAGCCCGCGATCAATGAGGAGTTGCTGGAAGCAGTCGGGATATCGTGAAGGTCACTCGCAGCGTATAGCAAGACTCTTGATTTCAATGCTAAAGCCGCTATTCTGTTGGTCCTTCCGGAGGCCATTGATTTTCCTGAAAGGAGTGAAGCGGCATCATCCAAGTCCTGAACGATGTAGTTGACACATTCCTCCCAAGTGTTTCGGGCGGCATCATAGGTTTCTTCCCCTAATTCATAAGGTCTGTCTACAATCGGGAAAGCACCATAGTACCGTAACAACTGGTGACTATAATACGCCCTCATGAATTTGGCTTCTCCCATCAATCGGTCCACAAGGCCGTTGTCGTTCGATATCTTCGGCTCTGTGAGGTTTTGGATAGCCACATTACACGAACGGATATAGCTATACATATTTCCCCAAGCCAGGGTATTGTTTACCCAGCCGATGTCAGCAGGGTTGGACCTGGCCTCAGTAATCGTAGTGATGCCCCTGCCAGGGTGGGTGAAAATGGCCTCATCCGTAAGGGAGGCTAACATTTGTTCGTCAAATCCGCCATTGCCAAGCCCCCGATAAATATCCGTAACCGCTGCTTCTGCCAAAGCCGGGTCGGCCCAAACGGCAGATTCGGAAACTTCACCTAAAGGGTCGGTATTGACAAAGTCAGCATTACAGCTGGAAAGTGCCCAAGAACTCACCGCCACTATTGCCAGATAGGTTATATTTTTAAGTTTATTCATCTTCTTGTCAATTTTGATTAAAAGGTAACAGAAAGGCCTGTGTTGATCACGCGGGCTTGAGGGTAATACTGACCGGTAGAAGTACCAGATTCAGGATCTAGGATTTCAAGCTTGTTCATGAGGTTAAACAGGTTCAGTCCATTGGCGAATAATCTAAGATTGCCGATACCCACTTTCTCTCCAATGGCTGTTGGGAGTGTGTAGCCTATTTCGAAGTTTTTCAATCGGATATAATCCGCTTTTCTGAACCAATAGGTGTTTCCGTTGGAATAGTATTGGTCACTTCTGTTGGCAATTCTAGGATGGGTGCTGCTAGGGTTATCCACTGTCCATCGGTTTTGGTAAATGTCCAGGAAGTAGTTACCGATATTTCCTGATTCTCCCGCACTGATGTACTGTCTCGCACCGAAAGCTCCTTGGAAGAGGATCGCAAGATCGAAGTTTTTATAAGATGCCGTTAGGTTCACGCCTCCCTGGAACATAGGGATATTGTTGTGATCCATC
Organism: Echinicola sediminis; assembly: GCF_054777495.1. Classification (NCBI taxonomy): domain Bacteria; kingdom Pseudomonadati; phylum Bacteroidota; class Cytophagia; order Cytophagales; family Cyclobacteriaceae; genus Echinicola; species Echinicola sediminis. The sequence continues at coordinate 91,740 of NZ_BAAHAP010000004.1, forward strand.
CGCACCCTATCATCAGGTGTAATCGCGCCGTCATTATTATAGTCGACATATTTCATGTCTCCAGGGCGCAATTCATTGGTGATGGCCGAATAGTCCAGAGTTTCGTTATCAATAGAGGCTTGATCAGGGAATACACCATCATATTGATAAACCAAGAAGGTGTTCATGGGCTTGCCTGTGGACCGTTGCCAATCAGGTGCGCCAGGGGCCTCGTCCCAGAAAAGGATTTTGTTTTTCGCATAACCACCATTGACACTGGCGCTGTAGTTAAAGTCTCCTGCCCGGCCACGGTAGCCCATTTGGAAGTCAAAACCGGAGTTGGCCACTTCACCGATGTTTTCCGCAGGTAGGGAAAGTCCGGTGCTCTGGGGAACAGAGGCATTTTTTCTCCAAAGGATATTGGTCCGCTTGTTATAGAAGTAATCCATTTCGAAGAAAATTTTGCCATCAAACAGCTGGCCTTCAATACCGATATTGGAATTGTTGGCAATCTCCCAGGTAATGGCGGTGTTGGGTACCCTGGTTTCGAATAGGGTTTTGGTTTCTACACCGTCGATGATATAACTGTTGAATCCATAGGTGGAAAGGAACTGGTATTCCTGCAGGGTGTTTTCAAAGAAAATCTGGTCATTACCCATTTGTCCCCAGCTACCACGGATTTTGAAGAATTCAAGGGCAGGGATGGCGCTTTTGAAGAAATCCTCTTCAGAAGCTACCCAGCCCAGCATGATGCCAGGGAAGAAACCGAACCGGGTATCTTCTGGGAAGATGTAGGAAGCATCGTATCTCCAAAGAAACTCGGCAAGGTATTTTTCTTTGTAATTATAGGCTGCACGTCCGAAGTAGTTCAATCGGGCCCTTTCATAGGCTCCACCACCATTGTCCTTTTCCAGGTCACCACCTGCAAACATTTGATCAATGGCTGTTGAAATGAAATACCTTCTGAAGGCATTAAAGTTGTCGCCTTCTTCTGTTTCGCGGTTTGTACCTGCCAGGATGTTGACAGTATGCACCTCATCAAAGGTCTTTTCATAGGATACCACCCCGCCCAATAAAATGTTCAGCTGGTTGAAATGCTCTTGGCGTAATCTTGGCTCGGCAGGCCCTCTTTTACTTGCTACCAATACGGGAGTTACACCGTCATCTTCAAAACCGTTTCCTCTTTCATACAGGGTCCATGGGGTTTCCCATCTTTTCAGGTCCCTGGAAAGCTTATCCACTGCGGCAGTACCAACAAATTTCAATCCTTCTACCCCAGGGATTTTAATGGTAAGTTCTCCATTGGATTGGAAGTAATCCCTCTTGTCGCGGTCATAGCCGGTTTGGTTGGTAGTGATGACCACAGGGTTTTCACCGTTTTCGATGTCAGGGCCTGGAAGTCCGTTTGGCCAATAAGCCGGCTGGTGAGGCTTGCCTCTTACCTGCATCCGGAAGATGGCTCCTGCGGACCTGGTGGGGAAAAACCTGAATTCCTCTCTTCCTAGCACTCCCAGTTTTACACTGATATAATCGTTGATTTTGGCATCGAGGTTGATCCTCATGTCGTATTGCTTATAGCCAGTAGCAGAATTTTTGTAGTAGGCATCCTGGTTCTGATAGCCCAAAGAGGCCAAATACTTGACATTTTCGCTGCCACCGATCAACTGAAGGTTGTGCTTTGACTGAGGTGACCATTCCTTCAAGGTGGCATCGTACCAATCTGTATTAGGGTAGTTCCAAGGATCATTGCCTGCACGGTAGGCTGCGATGTCTTCCGGGGTGAAAGGTGCTGCCCTTTCCTGACCATTTGGTCGGGTGTATACGCCAGAGGTCTTGTAAGCTTCATTGGCTGCAGACCATTCTTCCACAGGAAGTTCGTATACACTAAGGTCGTTAAGCATTTGCGTGTACTGTGCGGCATTGGCCATTTCAGGAACCACGGTAGGCTGGCCCCAACCTTGGTTAAACTGGTAGGAAAGCTGTGGTTTTCCTGATGTTCCCCGCTTGGTGGTTACGAGGATTACCCCGTTGGCAGCCCGCGAGCCATAGATGGCAGCCGAGGCATCTTTCAATACAGAGATACTTTCTATGTCGTTTGGATTGAGTCTTTCAAAGCCCCCTGCTCTTGCAGGAACCCCGTCAATTACGATCAAAGCATCGTTATTTCCTAATGTATTAGAGCCACGGATCCTGATTCCAGAACCATCATAGCCCGGTTCACCGCTCCTGTTTACGGCTACTACCCCGGCCATTCGTCCTGCAATGGAGTTGGAGACGTTGGTGGCAGGTGAACGAGCAAGTTCAGCACCCTTCACGGAAGCCACAGAACCGGTAACGGTTTCTTTCTTCTGCTCACCGTATCCTACCACCACCACTTCTTCCAATGCTTGGGCATCCTCGTAAAGGGTGATGTTGATTTCGGTATTGTTGCCGACAAGAACTTCTTCGGTTTTGAAACCGATAAAGGAAAACAATAAGGTCGCTCCATCAGCTACATTGATGGTGTATTTTCCATCCATGTCGGTAATGGTACCGTTGGTTGTGCCTTTTTCCAGCACCGTGACTCCTGGGAAAGGTTGGCCCATCTCATCAGTGACCACCCCTTCTACAGAGGCCAAAAATACCACCCTTTCTTCTTTGGGCTCCTTTTTCTTTGGGCTGTTTTTGATATTAATGACTTTGTTGACTTGTCGGAAGGTTAACTCTCCTTGGATGGAGGCTTCCACTAATAAGTCATAAATGGACATTGTCTTTCCTTGATAGGAGATGGAAGTGTTGAGATTGACTTCCTCGTCGTAATAGCTAAAAGTATAATCGGTCCCGTTTTCAATGAATTCGATGATCTCCTTTAGCGTGTTATTGCTTTTGTTCAGTGTAAGGAACCTTTCCTTTAAGGATTGATCTCCTTGGATATTTGAACCGGAAGCCCCTGCTGTATAGGGACAGAAAATTTGAAAAACCATTATCAGGGAAAGTATACCCAGATAAAAGGTCTTTTGGGGTAAACATTTTGTTCGCATAATTTTGGGTTTTAGTTTGATTAAAGAATACCGTTCATCAAGTAACTGTACTGTGACGGTCAGGGGAATTAGGGCCGACAACCTGGATCGTTATCGGTTTGTTTTCATAGGCAGTTCAGTTAAAGGTTAGGGTTACCATATCGTCTTGAATTTTATAGTTGAAGTCTTTGCCGTAATTCATGCTGATGAGTACGTTTTCCAAATACTCGTTTTTGAATTTTCCTGTAAAGTTCCATTGTGGAGGGATTGTGCCTTCTACCTTTATTTCCACATTGTACCAACGTTCGCATTTTTTAAGCACTGTTTCCAGATCTGCTTTGTGGAACTGCAGGATCCCGTTTCTCCAAGAAATCCATTTTTCAGGGATGTCCCTGAATGGTTGAGGGTTTTCCTCCCCGCTCAGTGGGCCTAAAGCCCAGCCCGGGTTTAGAAATTCGGTGATGTGGAGATCGGTATTCTCTTCTATCTTTACCTTCCCCTCGGCAAGGAAGATGGTGGGCAGCTTGGACTCAGGATAATAATTCACATTGAATTCTGTTCCCAGTGCCGTGGTACTCACTGCTCCCGTTTTTACTACAAAAGGACGGGAACGGTCTTTGGCCACTTGGAAATAGGCTTCTCCTAAAAGATTAACGACCCTTAATGAGTCCGAAAAACCCGGGTAGTAAGAGATCTCACTGTCGGAATTGAGCCATACAATGGTACCGTCCGAAAGCACGATTTTCGACTTTTGGCCTTTAGGGTTTTGTTTTACGGTCATGCAGCGTTTTTCTGGACCTCGAGGGGGAGTATCAGTTGAAATCATATGATAGGCAAGACCTACCAGAAAAAAGATTCCTATTGCAGCAGCATATCCCAACCACTTTCTGTGAGCAGTCCTGCTGGTCTTTTCAACAGACTTCAAAGAGGTGGAGGTGGTTTTCCCTTGGTGGGCATCAACGAAGTCTTTTTTCTTCAAAAAGTTTTGATAAACCCTCGATTTGTTGGAGTATTCGTCTTTAAGCAGGGTGTTTTTCCAGATGTTTTTGAGCATTTCGAATTCTCGTCGGTTACGCTCATCTTTTTCCAGCCAGCTTTTGAGCAGCAGTATTTCTTCTGCATTGGCCTCACCTGAAAGGGTTTTACTTATTATTTGGTGTATATCTATATGATCCATTAAAATGATATGTCAGATGTTGGTCGTGGAAATCTTTTGATGGAGACTTCTGTTATTAAAGACACAAAAATTGGAGGTGTACCCTGTAGTGCTTGGAGATTTTTTTTAAAAAAGATTACGGTTGTATGAAACCTGGCAGTATTACAATACGGATTCTATAGATAGAGTGGGCAGGTAAAATTAAGTCTTTGAGGAGGCTTAAGTATCTGAATGCTAAAAGAGACCAGGTGTCGATGGCTATTGGAAGGTAATGGCTTTTTACTATTGGCAGGGAAGGGGGCACTTCGAGAAGCTCAGTGAATGGATACAAACAGCTTCCAAATGAATCAACTTCCAAAATTATTAAAGAAACCAGCTATATTACGTGCAGAAAGCTCGTCTCCCTGAATAACCTTGCTGAAAGTCTACCTTTAGTCAATAAAATAATAAGCTAAGGAAAATAGGAAAGGTTTTAAGGCTGGTGTAAAAATCGAGCGGTTGATCTTTTGTTTTTATCAAGTCGCTTCTTAGTTTTTTCAAGGCGTTGGAAACATGCATCTCCACCGTTTTTTCTGAGAGGTCGAGTAAGGTGGCAACCTCTTTGTATTTCATGCCATCTTCTTTGACAAGCTTGAACACCAACTTGCATTTTTCGGGTAGGTTTTCAATGCAGGTATTGATGCTGTTCAGCTCTTCCCTACTAAAAATACTGTCTTCCGGGGTAATAGGATCAACGAAAACTTTGTGGTCAAGATCATGAATATAGAGACTGTCAATTCCCTTCTTACTTCGTAGATGATTAAGTGCCTGCCTTTTTGTGGCGACGAACAGGTATTGGGAAGGATCGTTGATGTCTTTTAATTTGGTTCTGTTGACCCAGAGCTTTAAAAATAAGTCTGATACAACCTCTTCTGCCACCATGGGGTGCTTCAAATAAAAAAGCGAAATCTCAAATAAGGTCGAAAAGTAAATGTCGAATAACTCCTTAAAAGATCTTTCACAGCCTTCATCGGAGATTTTCGTGATTAACCGTTTACAGTTTTTTTTATCGATCATTCTGGGGAATCCTACAGAGGTTTTTTGGGTTTTAAGGGCGCTTTCGCAAAAGCGGCAACTAAATGTAAATAAAATAAGATTGATAAAAAAGTGATGAAGTTTTTGCTGTTTAAGGATTGGCGGTATGATATTTTGGTTAAATGGTGTTATTTGTAATTTAAGTTTATAAAAAGGTGTTTGTTCTATTGGCTAGGTGAGCAGAAAAAAAATGCAAGGGAGGGAGGGGAGATTCAAATACTAAATGCAAAATTTTGTTTTTGTTGCATACAGGGGTATATTTAAAGCGTAAGGTTTAAATAAATGGAAAAGAATTGGCAGCTCTTGGCTGTCCGTTCTTTGCTTTAATGGCTTCTTTGGAAGCTTTTTTTATGCCCAATAAAATTTCTGCCGTTTAGAAAGGGGAGCTGTCAAAGAAAAATACAGACTTTGGCAATGGGAATTCGGAGAAAGAAGATGAGCGGTATACAGCTGTCTTGTGGATACAAAAAAAGCCCGATCTAGATGCGGGCTTTCATTGTGGTAAGCGTATTTTTTATCTTATACTTTCATGATTTCACCTTCTTTTTTCTCTAGAAGGGCGTCGATTTTACTGGAATATTGATCAGTAAGTTTCTGTACGGTATCCTCAGCTCTTTTAATCTCATCTTCTGCCACGCCGTCTTTTTGAAGCTTTTTAAGTGAATCATTGGTCTCTTTTCGCACATTTCGAATGCTGATCTTTCCATTTTCGCACTCGTTCTTCACCTGCTTTACCAGAGACTTTCTCCGCTCTTCGGTCAATGGCGGGATGGTCAATATGACAATTTCCCCATTGTTTTGAGGTGCAAGTCCCAGGTCAGAGTTAATGATGGCTTTTTCGATTTCTCCAATGAGGTTTTTTTCCCAAGGTTTGATGGATAGGGTTCTTGCGTCAGGAGTGTTTACTGATGCCACCTGCTGTATGGGGGTAGGGGCACCATAATAGTTGACCATGATTCCGTCCAACAAGTTGGGCATCGCTTTACCTGCCCTTATTTTCAATAACTCATTGGCAGTGTGGTCCACCGACTTCTGCATGAGTGCTTGGGCTTCATCAAGTTCTAGCTGTATCTCTTCCATTGTTATATTGCTTATTTTGACGTAATTAATGTACCGACTTCTTCTCCTTCTACCAGATCAAGCAAATTTCCTGCCTTGTTCATGTCGAACACGATGATCGGCAAATTGTTTTCCTGGCAAAGTGTAAAAGCTGTCATGTCCATGACATTGAGATTCTTTTCGTATACTTCCTGGAAAGAAATGTTGGTGTATCTTTCCGCGGTTTCATCCTTTTCAGGATCAGCTGTATAAACGCCATCTACCCGGGTTCCTTTCAGTACTACTTCCGCCTCGATTTCAATAGCTCTTAAGCTGGCCGTGGAATCCGTAGTGAAATAAGGGTTGCCTATACCTGCTCCAAAAATTACAATTCTTCCTTTTTCCAAGTGCCTGATCGCTCTTCTTCTGATAAAGGGCTCACAAACACTTTCGATTTTGATTCCAGACATTAACCTGGTGTACATTCCGTTTTGCTCCAAAGAGCTTTGCAGGGCCATGGCATTGATCAAGGTGGCCAGCATGCCCATGTAGTCTCCTTGGACACGGTCTATACCAACTTTTTCTCCCTGTACGCCCCTGAATATATTTCCGCCTCCGATGACAATGGCGATCTCACATCCCAGTTCTTTTACTTTTTTTATCTCCTGGGTATACTGCTTCAGTTTGTTGGAGTCAATACCGTATCCGTTTTCCCCCATCAAAGCTTCACCACTGAGTTTCAGCAGAATTCTTTTGTACTTCATAATGTCTGTTTGATTAGCCAAGCGCTAATTTTGATTGATTAAAGAAAAGATAAACTCGACAAATATAAATTCTTGCTCTTAGAAAAGTAAGTCTAAGATTCTAAAATTGTATCAATACTTGATTTTTTTCTACGCTGTCCCCTTTTGTTACCATTATTTTGCGGACTGTTCCGTCTCCTGGGGACTTTAATACATTTTCCATTTTCATGGCTTCCAATATCAAAACAGGCTGTCCTTGCGATACTGTATCTCCGGGTTGGACCTTGATTTCTAGGATCAATCCGGGCATGGGGGCGGCAAGGGATTCAAACTGCTGGTTGACTTGTCCATTCATGCCAAGTTTTTCAAGCAGAAGGTCAAATTTGTCCTTTACCTGTACCTCTGCGCTTTTGCCATTGATCTTCAGGCTTAATCTTTTTTGGGCATGGTCTATGTTGACCAGTTCGGCCCTGTACGATTTATGGTGGTATAGGATGTGAAAATGCCGCTTGTCTATAGCTTGGATATCCCAGTGGATGGATTTTCCATTGACCAAAAAATCATCCCCATTTTGTTCAACACTAAAGTTTTCTTCGTTTATGGTTACTGAGAACATTTGATTTATTTTAGCATGAAAATATACAATTTATTTTAAAAGGTCTTTATGAATTTGAAATTCTATTGTGGGGCGGTATTGGCCGGAGGGCTGTTTTTCTCCTGTCAGTCTCAGCAAAAAGCCGTTCAGCCAGATGAGATAGGGAGGGTGCCCGTACAAATCGAACAAGTAGAAAGGGCTACAGATCCGGTGGACTTGATTAGGGAAAAAGAAAGTGCCATTGCTGCCTATCGTGCTACACCGGAGAGAAAATTTGACCTCTTGGATACCGAGTTGGACTTAGGTTTTGACTTTAAGGAAAAGCTTGTCCATGGAGATGCGGTGCTGACATTGAAGCCTTATTTTTATCAGCAGTCGGAATTGATCGTGGATGCCAAGGATTTTGATATCCATGCGGTCAATTTGCTAGAAGGAGAGGAGGAAATTCCCCTTGGACTTAGGTATGACGGTAAGCGCCTCAAGATTTACCTTCCTAGTATTTATTCAGCAGAAGATACCTTGAGGGTAAGGATCAAATATACAGCACATCCAAGCAAGACAACGGAATCGGGAAGTCAGGCAATAACAGACACCCAAGGACTTTATTTTATCAATCCGGATGGAAGCGAAAATAAACCTGTTCAGATTTGGACCCAAGGGGAGACTGAGCATAATTCCAAATGGTTTCCCACGATAGATGCTCCCAATGAAAGGGCTACCCACCGTCTACATGTTACCGTAGAAGATAACTACACCACCATAAGTAATGGGAAACTGTTGGGCCAAACAGACAATGGGGATGGTACCAGGACAGACCACTGGCTAATGGATAAGCCGCATGCCCCTTATTTGGTGGCCATGGTAGTAGGGGAGTTTGCTAAAATAGAGGACCGGTGGGAAGGACTGCCTGTCAATTATTACGTGGAGGAAAAGTACAAGAATGGCGCCGCAGAAGTGTTTAAGAACACTCCCGAAATGATGACTTACTTTTCCGATCTTTTGGGAGTTCCATTCCCCTGGCAGAAATATGATCAGATAGTGGTAAGGGATTTTGTTTCAGGAGCAATGGAAAATACCACAGCCTCCATTTTTATGGAAGAGCTTAATATGACTGAGCGGGAAGCTTTGGATAATGAGTACGAGGGGATTATCGCTCATGAATTGTTTCATCAATGGTTTGGGAATTACGTGACCACTGAATCTTGGTCCAACCTGCCGCTTAATGAAGCCTTTGCCAATTATGGTGAATACTTGTGGTATGAACACCATGAGGGGCGTGATGCAGCTGACCTACATCACATAGGGGAGATGGAAACGTATTTTTGGGAATCGGAGGAAAAGCAAGTTGATTTGATCCGGTATGAGTACGAGGACAATGAGGACATGTTTGATAGTCATTCTTATGCCAAGGGAGGCAGGGTGTTACATATGTTGAGGGACTATCTAGGGGATGAGGCTTTTTTCAAGGGATTGAAGGCATACCTGAGTGAAAATGCTTTCAAATCTGTCGAGATCCATGACCTAAGGCTGGCCATGGAGGAAACATCCGGTAAGGACCTTAACTGGTTCTTCAACCAGTGGTTTATGGCCTCGGGGCATCCTGTTCTTGATGTGAAATTTGATTATAGCCAACCAGAAAATTTGCTATTGACAGTGATGCAAAAGCAGGATCTTAATAATACGCCACTCTATGTAATCCCCTTTGAGGTGAGCTGGTACGTCGATGGGGAACGGTGTAGCAAGCGCTTTGTGCTGGATCAGGCTTTCCAGCAATTTGCCCTTGAAAACGGAGAGGAGATAAGTTTGGCTTATTTTGATGAAAAGAAGACTTTACTGGCGGAGATAAATAACCAGCTAACTACTGCACAATGGTTGGAGCAGCTCAATGGGACTGAATTTGCGGTTTCAAGGTACGAGGCTTTGGACAGTCTTTCTTCCAAGGAGCTGGATGATGGTATTCTTCTGGATTTGATCAATGTAGGACTCGATGATCCGTTTGGACCGATCAGGGAAGTGACGCTAGGTAAGTTTAAGGACTTTTTTTCTCGGTTTGGCCTGGAAGGAAAGGTATTGGAATTAGCTGCGAGGGATGATAGTAACAGTGTAAGGGCCAGTGCCATTGAAGTGCTCTCAGAGATAGCTGTGACTGATTACAGTTCGCGTTATTTGGAGTGGCTGGAAGATTCTTCCTACTATGTGGCAGGGGCGGCACTAAATGCCTACTTGAACAGTGCTGCAGGTACTATGGAAAAGGAAAGGATTGCCTCATCGCTGGAAGAGGAAGAGAACATCCGGATCTTGGTACCCATTGTGGATTTTTATACAAGGGAGCAGGTCATGGGTAAAGGAGCGTGGCTGCATGAAAAATTTGACATCACACAGGGACAAAAGCTGTATTACCTTATAGGCTATTATGCGGATTATTTTTCTAGGTTAACTGAAGAAGGAAGTGAAAAGGCCATTGATAAATTGTATCAGGCAGCAATGAAACACCGTCTTCCCTATGTGAGGTTGGCGGCCTTCCAAGGGCTTTTTGGCTTTATAGATGATGAAGGAGTGCTGGAAAAACTGGAAGAGATCCATGAAAATGAGAAGGACCCAGAGATCAAAAAAGCAGAGGCGTATTTTTTGCTTCCAAATTTCAGTGAAAATTAATCTCCTGATTACGAAAAGCTTAATAAAAAAGGGCCAAAAAACTTCAGTAATTTTTGGTCAATGTTTTGAATGTTTCAGAAAAGGGTATACCTTTGCCATCCGTTAAGACAAACAAAAAACGAACAAAAGAGTTCGGAACTGTCTTTCGAAATTGAAATGTTGAATCGGGGGAATACCAAAGCGGCCAACTGGGACGGACTGTAAATCCGTTGACTTATGTCTTCACAGGTTCGAATCCTGTTTCCCCCACAC
>NZ_BAAHAP010000005.1:0-100199 GCF_054777495.1 Echinicola sediminis
GGCCCTTTTCAGGGCAGAGGTATTGTTATAATAAAGTAAGTATGGTTTGCCCTTAAGACGGGACATTGACAACCGCGTGTTCTGAGCAAAGGTGAAACTGGAACAAACCATATCTCTATTCTGAAGTTCCAAGTTGGCTATAGAAGAAGTTTTGAGATTTTTAAGAAGGGTTTGTGTAGCAAAAAAATCCCCTCTGAAGTTTATGGAGCAGTTTGGAAAACTGCAGCGGTGGATGTCTACTTGGAGATATCTAGATGATACCCTTTTCAGGGCTAAGGTATTGTATTAACAAAGTAAATAGGGTTTGCTCTTAAGACGGGACATGGACAACCGCGCGTTCTGAGCAAAGGTGAAACTGCTACAAACCATATCTCTATTCTGAAATTCCAAGTTGGCTATAGAAGAAGTTTTGAGATTTTTAAGAAGAGTTTGTGTAGCAAAAAAAACTCTTTTGAAATTTATGGACAGTTTGGTAAACCGCAGCAGTGGATGTCTACTTGGAGATATCCAGATAGAGCCCTCTGCCCATAGGGCAGGATTTGGATAACCCCGGGTGCAAGCCCGGGGTGGAGTATATATACCAACCCTAGAGCCCCAAAGGGGCGACACAAAATGGTTCTGTCATGAAAGATTATTCTGTTTTTTTTGATAATTTAATCATACTCAATTAGGGAAAGGAATGATGTAATTCAATATATTAAACGGCAAAAGGACCATCATCTTTCGGAATCCTTTTATAATGAATATAAAAGGTTTTTGATGGAGAACGGTTTTTTTTTGATGAGAAGTATATGCTTGGTTAATTGCGAGGTTTCACCCCTTTCGGGGTTCAGGGTGGGGTAGGCTCACGGTACCCCCCGGTTGTCACCGGGGGATATCCAGATGAGGCCCATTTCAGGGCTGAGGTATTGTCTCAATATAGTAAATATTGGATCAAGCAATATTTCTGAGGGCGAGGAATTTCAAGCGTAAATTTTAGATAGTCTGTACAGGAAAAAGGGGATCAGGCAATATTCCTGAATGACAGATCAATCTGATATAAAACTTCCCTTTTCCTATCAGTATAAAGTTATTATAAACCACGGATAAAAAGGATGCACACAGATTTTTAATGGACTGATAACCGCATCTGTGTTTATTTTTATCCATCTGTGGTTAATAAAAAAGAACAATAAAGAAGGTATAACAAAGCTAAAATATTCCTGTCTCCCCAACTTTTCCGCTTGATCCTAAATATTGCTTACCCTTAGGGCGGGACTTGGACAACCGCGTGCTCTGAGCAAAGGTGAAACTGGAACAAACCATATCTCTTCTGAAGTTCCAAGTTGGTCATACAAGAAGTTTTCAGGTTTTTAAGAAAAGTTTGTGTAGCAAAGAAATCCCCTTTGAAGTTTATGGAGCAGTTTGGTAAACCCCAGCGATGGATGTCTACTTGGAGATATCCAGATGAGGCCCTTTTCAGGGCTGAGGTCGTGTATTAACAAAGTAAGTATGGTTTGCCTAAGCAACAGGTGCAGCGTCTGCTCCTAGGAATTACCCCGCCTTTTGCTGCTCCCTGAAGTCAGAAGGAGTTTGGCCAAAATGGTTTTTGAAAGCGGTAGAAAAATAGGCGGATGTGGTAAAGCCCACCTTAAAGGCAATATCCGCAATCGGCAGGTCCTCATTGATAAGTAGGTGCTGGGCTTTTTTGAGCCGGACCTTGTTGATGTAATCATTGACGCTGTAACCAAGCAGGGCTTTTACTTTACGGTAGAGCTGTCCTCTGGAAAGCCCTATTTCCTCACAGATTTCATTTACGCCAAACTGAGGTTTGGAGATGTTCTTTTCCACAACAGCGGTAAACTCACTGACAAATTTTTTGTCCAGGGAAACTTTGCCGGCTTTTGGCTTATCCACTGGGAGTTCATGCACATAGTGTTCCCTCAGTTTTTGACGGTTTTCAAGCAGCATTTTTATTCTTTCCAGTACCAGGGTGAAGCTGAAGGGCTTGGAAATATAGTCATCCACGCCCAAACGGATTCCTTCAATACGTTCTTCCAGCCCTCCCTTGGCGGTAATTACGATGATGGGGATGTGGGAAGTCCGCATATCGCTTTTCAATTTTCGGATGATTTCAAAGCCGTCTTTATTATGCAGCATCAGGTCGCAGGTGATCAGGTCCGGGACTTGATCAATGGCTTTGGCGATACCGGTTTCAATATCTTCTGCTTCCAGCACATGATAGTATTTGCCCAATTGGGCTGATAAGTACTTTCTGATTTGCTCCTCATCTTCAATGATAAGGAGGGTTTGCTCTTTGTCTGTTTGGGCAGAGGTGGTGCTGAGGGGAAAGGAAACCTCTTCCATGAAGCCAATATTTTCTTCAGAGAAGTATTTTTGGGCGGCACCTTCTAAAATCTCCGAATCCTCAAAGTGGCTTCGACCAAGTTTGAGGCCAACTTCAAACCTAGTGCCCTCACCAATTTGGCTTTCTACCGTAATACTTCCGTGGTGGAGGTCGATGAGTTCTTTGGAAAGGGCCAGGCCGATACCTGTACTGTTTTTGGAGAAAGATTCCCCCTGATAAAACCGGTCAAAAATGTGGCCAACACTTTCGGGTTTCATGCCAGATCCGGTATCCTCAACCTGTATTCTTACAGTGTTTTCCAGTTCGTCCCTTTTTACTTTCACCATGATGCTTCCTTTGTCCGGCGTAAACTTGAAGGCATTGGAAAGGAGGTTAAACATGACCTTGTCCAGCATCATAGGGTCAAACCATGCTTTGATGCTTCTGTCATCAGCCAGTAACCTAAGGGTAATCCCATGATCCTTTGCTGTTTTTTGAAAGGATGAAAGAATATCCTCCAGAAAAGGGATCAGCTCCTGCTCGGTGGCTTTGATCTTCATTTTGGCATGGTCGATCTTTCTTAGGTCCATCAGCTGGTTGACCAGGCGCAAGAGTCGCATGGTATTGTTACGGATCAAGTTGAGGTCATTTTTAAAGGGAGCGGCCTCTTTATGCTGCAAAAGGTCTTCCACTGGAGCCTGAATGAGGGTCAAGGGGGTCCTGAATTCATGCGAAATATTGGTGAAGAACTCAAATTTCTGCTGCGTGGCCTCTTCGGCTTTTTTGGAGAATTCCAATACCTTGTCCTTTTGCTGGAGGATTTCCTTGTTTTTGCTTTGAAGCTCCAGGTTGATTTCCTGTTTTTCTTTCAGGGATTTAAAAACATAGGCCAGGGAAATGATGGCGACAAAAAGCGTCAGTCCAAAGCCAAAAAGGAACGTTCTTTGGCTTTGGTAAATCTCCATTTGGACATTGATGCGCTCTTTTTGACGGGTGATATTGTCCTGCTGGTCAATGATCTTGTCCGTTTGTTGTTTGATGATTCGGACATTGGAGGAGTCCACCACAGCCGTTTGGAGGATGTTTTCCTTTTGAACCTGCTTCCCCGAGAGGATATTGTAAGCTACCTCAATGGCTTTGTCCCCTCCAGTAGGGTAGAAAAAGGTAGCGTCGAGTACACCGTCAGTAACGGCCTGGATACCTCCATAGGGACCGGGGAGTGCATCTACCCCCATGAATTTTTTGTTTTCCACGCCCATTGTTTTCCAGATTTCATGAGCACCGATGGCCATGACATCGTTATGTCCGAAGACCAGGTCAAAATCAGGCCGGCTTTCCAGCATCAGGTGGGCTTTGAGCCTGTTTTTTGCGGTATCTTTTTCCCACTCCCCATTGATTTCAGTTACGATGTTTACCTCGGATCCGCTTAAGGCATTCAATAAGCCCCGGTGGCGTTCAATGGCCGGAGAGCTGCCACGAAGCCCCCAAATCTCCAAAAGTTGACCTTTTCCCTTTAATACATTTCTGATGTATTGGCCAGCTGTATAGCCTACCTCATAGTTGTTGCCGCCTACATAAGCCGTATAAAGGTTCGAGTTGATTTTTCTGTCAATAACGACCACAGGGATGCCTTTCTGGAAAGCTTCTTCCACAATGGGGGTGATAGGGGCAGATTCATTCGGGGAAACAATCAATAAATCAATGTCCGATTCCATGAACTCCCTGATCTGTCTGATCTGCGTTTCGTTGTTCCCTTTGGCATCTTTGATTTCGAGTGACAGCTCGGGATAAAAACTGAGTTCCCGGAACATTTCCTCGTGCATGGCCTTTCGCCAGGCATCAGCACTGACGCATTGGGAGAAGCCGATTTTATATTGGGCTGTCTCTTGACGCGGTCCACAGGAGGAGAAAAGGCCGGCCAGTAAAAGTAGCAGTGTCCACACAAGGGGTTTCATAGTAGCTAAGAAGGACGTTGGATTATTTGGGTAAAATTAAAGGCGGACGGTTTAGTTCCATCCGCCTTTGATAAATCTGCATCTATTATAAGGAGATATTGTCTGAAAATAAAAAATATTGGGATGAATTAATGATTGGTGAAAGCGGCTAGGCCAATCATTTATGTCCCAAGGTTCCAAATGGCTCAAAATCCAGGGATACCGAATTCATGCAGAATCTTTTGTAGGTCGGGGCAGGCCCATCATCGAAAATGTGTCCGAGATGGGAGTCACATCTTCCGCATAGCACCTCGATTCTCTCCATGCCATGGGAAAGGTCTTCCTTATAAATAACACTGTTTTTGCGGACTGACTCGAAGAAACTAGGCCAGCCGCAGTCACTTTCAAATTTTGCTTCTGAGAGGAAGAGTTTATTGCCGCACACTGCACAATAATAGGTTCCTTTGGCATTGCTGTCCCAATATTTTCCCGTGAATGCCCTTTCAGTGGCTGCTTCGCGAGCGACAGCGTAAAGGAAGGGGGGGAGGATTTCTTTCCACTCAGCATCGGAAACTTCCAGTTTGGTGGTGTCCGTTCTGGAATAATAGGGATTGTCTTTTTCTCCCTGGCTGTTCTGTCCCAGGCTGCAGCCATATAATGCGGTGAGAAATAAGCTTATGATGAGTAATCTTTTCATGGTAGCTGTTTTTAGAATCAAGATAAGGTTGACCGCCTTACTTGAGTTTTTCTTTGAAGACTTTTTTGAATTTGTCCAGCTTAGGGGTAATCACATACCTGCAATAAGCTTGGTCTTTGTTCAGGTTATAGTAGTTTTGGTGATAATCTTCCGCCACATAGAAGTCCTTAAGAGGTGTTACTTCGGTAACAATCTTCTTGGGATACACTTTTTCTTCATTTAATTTCTTGATATAATAGCTGGCTTTATCCTTCTGTTCCTTGGAATGGTAGAAGATGGCACTTCTGTATTGTGTGCCTACATCATTTCCCTGTCGGTTGAGCTGGGTAGGGTCATGGGAGACAAAAAAGGCTTCCAAGAGCTCATCATAAGAAATGACATCAGGATCATAGGTTATGGACACTGCTTCGGCATGGCCCGTATTACCCGTGACCACCTGCTTGTAGCTAGGGTTTCGGACAGTACCCCCTGTATATCCCGACACTACTTTTGAAACTCCCTGCAACTGGAGAAATTGGGCTTCTACGCACCAGAAGCAACCAGCGGCGAAAGTAGCAGTGTCTAGTTTTGACTTGTTTTCAGCAACTTCGGCATTTGTGGTGAAAGCGGTGGTGACTAGGATTAAAACCACCAGCAATAGATTTTTCATGATTTTATGGGACTGAATTGTTAAATAGGTACTCAATAGGTTTACACTAGATAGTTACGTGAAAAAGGACCAAAATGGTTTGTATATCCAATTTATAACAAAAGGACGGATCAAAACAGGTATTTAAGAAAATTACCCTTAAGGTCATGAAATTAAGCCGCCATTCTCAAATTGAATAGAACAGGTACGATCTATTCACCACTGCCGCCGAAATGTTCTGCGGTTAAAGTGTAGATATAGTTCATGACACATCGTTCCTGGCTGTTTTCTGGATTAAAAAGTGGGGTAAAGAGGTGATTTTGATTTAGTAATAGTTAAAAATGAAAATTAATTTCATAATATAGTCGGATTGTTTTGTGACGACCTCAAAGGAAGTTTGGCCCTAATGATATCCAGAAATGGTATTGCTTTAGTATTTAATAAATCAGACAAAAATAAACTATGGAAATTGAAACCGAAATCATTCAAAATTCAAGAAGAACTTTTCTAAAAAGAGGAATCCTGGGCGTGTTAGGGGTAGGGCTGTTTTCTGATGGATTGATGGCTAAACCTTCTTTTGTTCAGCTTTTCAACGGGCAAGACCTGAGCGGATGGGTAGGAAACAAGACGGACTATGTAGTGGAAGATGGGGTATTGGTGATAAGGCCGGACAGAGGAGGGAGTGGAAACCTATATACCGAAAAGGAGTACGGCGACTTTCACTTTAAGTTTGACTTTTTGCTGACTCCAGGAGCTAACAATGGTTTGGGCATCCGTGCCCCACTAAAGGGGGATGCGGCCTATATGGGGATGGAATTACAGATATTGGACAATACTGCCGAGAAATATGCCAACTTAAAGGAATACCAATACCATGGCTCGGTATATGGTGTTCTCCCTGCCAAAAAGGGTTTTTTGAAGCCTGTAGGGGAATGGAACAGTCAAGAGGTGATTGCAAAAGGGGATAAGATCAAAGTGATATTGAATGGTCATACGATTTTGAATGGGGACATTAAAAAAGCCAGTCAAAATGGAACTGCAGATGGCAAAGATCATCCAGGTTTAACCAGGGAAAAAGGCCATATTGGTTTTTTGGGGCATGGGGATGTCGTTAAATTCAAAAATATTTGGATCAGGGAATTGTAAATGGTTTTCCCTAAGAAGGGGCAATCGTCTTAAAATAAAGGGGCCACTTACCAAATGTAAGCGGCCCTTTATTGATTACACACCTTGTCTCAGGTAAAAGAAGATGTTATTTGCTTGAGTTCTTGATCTCAGTAACTTCTTTTCTGATATCCTGTGCTAAATTTTTGATAGTCTGCATACCGTTTCTTACTCGTGTACCAGCTGCTTTGTTGCCTTTTTCGTAGAACTTTTCGAAATCATCTTCTAAAGAATGGATCAAATCCTTAACTTCTGTGAATCTGCTCATAATATTAAATTTTTAATTTTAATGGTGTTAAAAACGTGAATATAGGGAGATTATTTAGTTTTCAATGTTTTTTGGTCGGTAGTTTTATTAATCTATGTTTTTATACATGTTTTTTGGCAGTGCTTACCTCTTATCACTAATTAAGGACTTTTAAAATGCCTGGTTGAAATAGGGAGACCTTGGTAATAAAATGTGTTTGAATACCAGTTTATTATAAAATAAGGCATGACAATAGTTTCTGTCATGCCTCTTGAGTTGAATGATATTACTTTAATTATTTCCCCTGGATCTGCTACTTCCAGATCTTCTGGAAGAAGAAGCACTCTGGCTTCTGCTTTTTACAGCAGGGCTTGATTTGCTTACCCTAGAGCTGGTGTTTCTATTGCTTACGGCAGGCCTGCTTCTTACATTGGGCTGGCTTGACTTTGTATTCACCCTGCTTCTAGAAGGAGTCGTTACACGGTTCGTACTGTTTCTGTTTGACTGACGAACATTGGGAGTACTGCTTTTTTGCGTAGATCGTGTTCTGTAAGCAGGTTGGTCAGACTTTGTCTGTTGTCTACTGCCTGAATAACGGGAGTTGCTGTTTCTTTGGTAGGGCACAGCTTTTACCGGATTATTATTGCTGCCAGAAGACCTGACGCTTGAATTTGCTCTGCTTGGATTGCTGCTTCTGTTGGGTTGTGCCACACGGGGGGTACGCGAAGAGGTTCCTCTTTCTGCGGCTGACCTGCCGTTGGTACTGTAAGATCGCCCAGTAGTGCTGTTATTGCCCCTGACTGCCTCCGATCTTGATGTTCTGGCTCTTTCCGGAGAAAGTATTCTGCTAGGTCTGGCTTGTTGATTTTGTCTACTGGAAGTAGCCCTTACCTGTGGCCTGTAAACGGAAAGTGACTCTCTGCTTACTTGGGCCCGACCGGGTCTTCTACTGTTATTGACCTTGTAAACTGGAACCCTGCTTCTGCTGTACCTTTCAATTTCCCTTCTTCCAGGGCCAGCAACGTATCTATTATTGTTATAAACCACCGTATTATTGATTACGGTAGTATGGTTATAGATATTTACAATGTTTCTTCTGGGTGCGTAATACCTGTAAACATGACGATGGGTAAACCTTCTTCTAGGAACAAAAACCCAATGAAAGCTAGGAATATTGATACCGACACTGATGGAAAGCCCCGGGGCCAATGGCGCCCAGCCATAATATCCTCCGCCGGTTCTCCAGTTTACCCAAGCGGGTCCCCATTCATAACCTGGTACCCAGGCCCATCCATAATGATTGTCATAGAACCATCTGCCATAATGAAATGGAGCCCATCCCCAATCGTAATTGGATACCCAGGTATTGCCAAATTCTGTCATTACCCAATGGCCATTGGTGCCATAGGGATGGAAGCCGCGGTCCACATAGGGAAGCCATATGTAGCCGTACCTTGGGTCATTTACCCAATCACCGTAGGGAGTAAGTTCATCGTAAAATACTTGGAAGGATACGCCAAAGCCTTGATCAGCTTTGGCTGCTTTGGGATTTAATACTGTAAAGGCCATTAACATAATCAATGTGGCCCCCAACCATCTTTTTATTTTCTTCTCATTCATAATTACTGTGGTTTAGTTTTGTAGGTAAACTGAAGTAGTAGTTGTTAAGGTTGGAATTGGTTTCCGTTGTGGTAGCGGTGTTTTTTAATGTACTGGTAATTAAGAGCCAAAGTTTACGGTTTCTTAAATTTTTTTGTAGCAAACTTGGATTTTACAAGAAAATAAGCTAAAACCGTTCCGTTTTTTGGGACACTGATGCTTTGGTGAATAAAATTTTGAGCTAAAATGATTTAAAAGGAATGTAAATGGGCATGATTTATAGAAAAAAATCACTTGATGAACTCCCTTTCTTAGTCTTTGTCCTCAAATCAGGCCCTTGGTAGGGATAGCAGAATTTTGCTAAAAAAATATTGGTATAGCTGAAAAGACCCCAGCGGCCATAAATTGTAAAACCACCTCTTTCAACTTGTCCGCTTTAGCGGAAAATGTCAAGTAATCTACAAATAGGATGTTTAACTCGATGTAAACCTGTCTGAAACCAAATAGATCTGTGAAATCCCATCTTCGACGGACAGGCTGTGAGACAGCCTATTACTGGTGTGATTAAGGATTAGCACTAAAAATAACTAGCGTCCGACCAAATTCACCAAGTCTTATGACAAATTGCTCTAAACGAAATTGGCTAAGATTTTCTGGGGCCTTTAAAATTACCTCTTTCCATAAAGGAGTCCTTAAGAAGTCCCTTTTAGAGATGTAGGTTGAAAATCAGGCCATTACTTTGTTTTATGCATACTTTCTTCTACAGCAAAAGATCTACTTGATGGAGCAGTTTTTAAGCTTGTACTATAATTATAGGGTTTATATCGAAAGATGTTATTAGTTGATGTGAAAAAATTAACTATATAAAGGGTGTATTAATAAATAATTTATTTATTGTTTGGTTTAATCAAATAAAATAAATTAACTATTTTGTTATTTGAATAAATTTGTTAACTTTAATTAGTTTATAGTCAGGTGTTTTCCTTCTAATCAAAAGTAATTTTGTGTAAATTGAAAACAATATTGATAGAAAAGTTACAATTATTGGGATAAAATCCAATTGGATAGAAAAAATTCAGTCTATCGAACAGCAGTCGGTGAAACAGCAATGTTTCAGATTTCGCTTAAAGCCTAGTAATCACTCCATATTGAACTCTATAGAAAACCCCAACCTGTAGAGAAGCACCCTTAGAAACCTCGCTGTTTCGAATTTGGCTTTAGGTCAATTATAATTTGTCGGAACCTTAATAAAAACCCTAAATTCTATGAAACAAATTCTACTTGCCGTGTTTTGCATGGCATTACTATTTAGCCTGGATTTGCAGGCACAGACGAGAGTGCTGACCGGCACCGTGATTGGTGCCTCAGACGGTGAACCTATTCCAGGAGTCAATGTACGGAATCCTGCTACCAATACAGGTACGGTGACTGATTTGGATGGCAATTACTCCATAAGTGTTTCCAATGAAACGGTCCTTGAATTTTCCTTTGTAGGATATGTTGCCCAGCAATTTACCGTTGGTAACCGGTCCACATTGGATGTGACGCTGGCAGAAGACCTAGCCGAACTTGGTGAGGTCGTGGTTACAGCTTTGGGGATTGCCAAAGAGAAGCGTGCACTTGCCTATTCAGTGACAGAGGTGAAGGGAGATGATCTGATCGAAGCGCGAGAAATCAGCCTTGGGGATCAGATTCAAGGCCGTATAGCTGGTGTGAATGTGAGTAATATTGGTTCTGGTGTGGCTGGTTCCAGTAGGATTGTAATTCGCGGAAACTCTTCCTTAAGTGGTCAAAACCAGCCTCTTTTTGTGATCGATGGTATTCCCATGGACAATTCCCAGTTAGGTAATGCGGGTATGTGGGGTGGAGTAGACTGGGGGGATGGCCTTACCAGCCTTAACCCGGATGATATAGAATCCATGAGTGTACTGAAAGGGAATACTGCAGCGGCTCTATACGGTTCCAGGGCCTCCAACGGGGTGGTTTTGATTACTACCAAGAAAGGGGTTAACCGAAAAGGAATAGGTGTGGAGGTGAATTCCCAGTTTACCGCGGATAGGATCATCAATCGATTTGATTTCCAAGATCAGTATGGACATGGAAACGCCGGTGTAAAACCGGCCAATGCCGGACAGGGATTCCTCTACGGTTCTTCTGCTTGGGGAGGAAGACTGGATGGTTCCATGGTTCATCAGTTTGATGGGGAGCAAAGACCCTATGTGTATGCAGGGGATAATTTTGACCGCTACTACAGGACAGGTACCACTTGGACGAATACAGTGGCTTTGAGCGGGGGAAATGACAAACAAACTTTCCGTTTTTCCATGTCGGATCTTAGAAATGAAGCCATTACTCCCAATTCGGGTATGAACCGTCAGACGGCAACCTTGTCAACGAACGCCAATTATATAGACCGTCTTACACTTTCCGCTAAGATTCAATATTCCAGAGAGGACGTTCAAAACAGGGCAAGGCTATCGGATGCGCCCGGAAATGGTAATGCCACGCTTTCTGTTTTGCCGCCAAGTATCAATGTGAACGACCTCAGGGGAGATCCGAATAAACTGGGAGCAAGGGCTGATGGCTTTGAATTGCAATATGTAGACAACGTGTTTACGCAGAATCCTTACTGGGCGGCTTATCAATTTGAAAACTCCAACATCCGAGACAGGATTCTAGGTTCGGCCATGGTCAGGTATGATTTTACGGACTGGCTCTATCTTCAAGGTAGAATTGGCTCCGACTTCTATACCTCCCGAAGAAGAAGTCTGGAACCTTATGGTACAGCCTATATTCAATTGGGTGCCCTGAATGAAGAAGAGCATAGGGTAAGGGAAACCAATATGGACTGGATGCTCGGATCAGATTACAAATGGGGGGATTTCGGGATCAGCGCATTTGTGGGTGGCAATGCCATGAGCAGAAAGTATGAAGTGTTGGGAGGCCGTGCCACTAATTTCAATGTGCCGTTTCTACATACCCTGCCCAATGGAGGGCAACAGTCCATTGTTTACAATATTTCAGAAGAGGGAATCAATTCCTTGTACGGATCAGCTGAATTTTCCTATAAGAACTTTTTGTTCATCAATGCTACGGCGAGGAATGACTGGTATTCTACCCTGCCGGTGGACTCTAATGACTTGTTGTTCCCTAGTGTCGGGGGTAGTTTTGTCTTCTCTGATGCCTTTGAGCTTCCCTCATGGATTTCATTCGGTAAAATAAGAGGGTCTTTTGCCAGTGTAGGTGGAGGTACGGATCCTTATCAGTTGATTCTTAACTATAGCCTTTTTGGTCAAGGTCATTTGGGGGCTGCATTGGGTAGGATTGATCAGACGAGTGTGCCTAACAGCCAATTGAAGCCTTTGAGAACCGATGAATTTGAAATCGGCTTGGATATAAGGTTTTTTGAGGACCGATTGGGTATAGATTACGCCTATTATAACAGGGAAACCAAAGACGATATCATTCAGGCAACCATTTCGCAGACATCGGGATATGGGAATGCGACAGTAAACGTCGGAAAAGTTTCCAATTCCGGGCATGAATTTTTGATAACCGGATCGATTCTGGAAAACAGCCAGATGAGATGGAATTCCAGCTTGAACTTCTCTTATAATCAAAACGAAGTGGATCAGCTGTTTGGGGATTCCAAGGTGCTTTCTGTTGAGTCTGCCAGAGGTGGAGGAGCAAATATCCAGCACAGGATTCCTTATACCGATGAGGAGACCGGAATGTTTATGGAAGGTGGCTATGGTGTGATTGTCGGCTTAAAGCACATGACGGTAGATGGACAAAAAGTATATGATGCCAATGGCCTTCCCGTTCAGGAAAGTGGTTCTTTTTACCTTGGAGATGGTGTGTCACCATGGTCCGGGGGATGGAATAATAACTTTGCTTTCAAGGGCTTTACTTTGGGCTTCCTGTTGGACTTTAAGTTTGGCGGGGCACTTTATTCCGGAACCAATTCCAATTCCTATTCCAATGGTATGCATAAGGCTACCTTGGAAGGAAGAGAAAATGGTTTGACTGTCACCGGCTTGGATGTAAACGATCTGGACGGTGGTACCAAAACATGGAATATCGCTGCCAGTGACCCCAATAACCAAGGCATAACGACCGTGCAGAATTATTACAGCAGGTATGCTTCCATTACTGAATACTTTGTGTATAGTTCGGATTACGTGAAGTTGAGACAGGTTTCGGTAGGGTATGTTTTCCCCAGCAGTCTGTTGAGAAACACTCCATTTACCTCGGCTAGTTTGTCCCTTATTGGTAGAAACTTATGGTTGATTCACAGCGATGTGGATAATATTGATCCAGAGTCCACCTACAGTTCATCAAATGGACAAGGGCTTGAATGGTACGGTGTTCCGCAGACCCGAAGTTACGGTTTTAACCTAAGTGTCAAATTCTAACAGGAATCTCCAAAACTATGAAAACGATAAAAACAATCTATATAAAGATAGTCGCGCTGAGCATAATGCTCTTGGTGACCATGAATGCCTGTAATACGGATAATTTAGCGGAGCGCAACATAGATCCTCGGGTGGCCAGTGAGATCGATCCTGGTTTTATCCTGGCTTATACGCAACTTCAGACTTCTGGAGAACGCTTTGAAAACTGGAGGACGGTCATGATTTTCCAATCGGTGATGATCCAGCATTTTGCCGCCCTGGCCACCTACTGGGTAGGGGATAAGTACCTGCACAATGATCAGTACTCCGCCGCTCTGTGGGATAGGGCCTATGTGAATTACATCAAAGACCTTGTAAACCTAGCGGACATTACAGATCCTAACAAGGAAGGGAGTGATCCTGCGGAAATCAATTACCATGCTATTGCGAGGATTTGGAAAGCCTTTGCTTTTCAAAGAATAACTGATATCTACGGAGATGTGCCCTACTTTAATGCGGGAAAAGGCTTTATCGAGCAGGACTTCTTCCCGGCTTACGATCCTCAAGAGGAGATTTACCCTGACCTGTTGAATGAGCTGGAAGTAGCAGCGGGCTTGCTGGATGCTTCCCAGCCCAACCCGGGAAACCAGGACCTTATCTACGGAGGTGATATCGAAAAATGGCGAAAATTCGCCCACTCCCTTATGCTGAGGATAGGAATGCGGTTGACCAAAGTGGCGCCAAATATGGCCCAGGAATATGTTGCCAAAGCCATTGCGGGCGGGGTGATGACAAGCAATGACGATATTTGTTTCATCCAGCACACAGATGGACCGGCAGGAATCAACAGAAACGGTATCGGTGAAGTGTTTAATTACGATGCCAGTAGTAACAGCTACACCAATGATGACCAAGGGGTCTTGAGCAAGACGTTCATTGATTGGTTAGTGGCACACGGGGACCCAAGAGTGGAAAAACTGAGTTGGGTGAAAAACGGAGGGGCTCCCATGGGCTTGCCAAACGGGTACGATGGAAACACTATTCAGAACTTTGATCCATTGTATACTACTTCCGCTAGAAGGGATGATTATAGCAGGATCAACCCGCTCTTTGTACTTAGAGAGGCCCCAATGGTTTTCCAGACCTATGCAGAGGTGGAGTTCCTGTATGCAGAGGCTATTGAACGAGGTTGGGTCTCCGGAAATGCGGCTGACCATTATGCGGCAGGGGTAACCGCTGCGATGAAGCAGTATGCCGTGTATGATCCAAGTTTGGAAATTTCAGATTTGGAAATCACTTTATACTTGGCCTTAAACCCCTATATCCCTTCTGAATGGGACAGGGTTTTAGGTGAGCAATATTGGGCAGCAACCTTGCTCAATGAGTATGAGGCCTATGCCAATTGGAGAAGGACTGGGTATCCTGAATTGACCCCGGTCAACTATCCCGGCAATGAAACCAACGGAACGATTCCAAGACGATTGAGGTACCCCGCAGCTGAAGGAGCCAATAACCCCGAAGGGTATTCTGCTGCCATCGCAAGACAGGGACCGGATACTTACACAACAAGGATGTGGTGGGATGCTGAGTAAAGGTAAATAAGTCTATTTATTCAATTAAGGTCATCCTTATTTTATTACAAAAGAGCCTCAGTTTATTGTGCTGGGGCTCTTTCATTGATGTCATGTATGGTATGGTTACCCTTTGAAGGGATAAGTGTTCGCCAAATGACCTTCTATTAGGGACCTCATGAATAAGTACGGGTGTTTTTACAAAATTATTCATTATCAGTACTTTATTAAGGTATTATTGCTTTATGGTTTAATGTTTGGCAAGATAATTTTTGAAAGACTGTCGGTTATGTGATATTTAATTCAAAGTACAGGATAATTGAATATAAATTTTTGATAATATAAGTGGTATTATTGTTATTTTTTAGTTTATAATTTCGTCAAAGTAAAAATAATAAGTAAAATATTTGGTATTTCAAGGTAAATCCCTAACTTTATTTAATGTATTTTCAGTCGGAAAAGTCCAGATCAGGTCGTATTTCAACAGGTTTCAATACTGCTTGATCAGGGACATTCTTTGTGACGACTGAATGGTAGAAAGTAACAACTCTTGATAAGCGCAGGGTGAAGCAAAAATGCTTCTAATTTGGTTCGAAACCTCATCTCAGTGAATCAATTACACAGTAGAAAAGTCGGTAACCGATAGAGGCCTAATCAAACAGCTACCTTTCAAATCGCCCCAACACTAAAGGGTTGGCGATCAAAAACCCGAGTAATGTACTTGTTCATAGCCTTTTATACTGGGAGATGGTAATTCTTTGAATTGGGTCTGGAACCGAGTTTTATAAATCCAAATCTTAACTAAAACCCTAAATTCTATGAAAAAAGTTTTACTTACCATGTTATTCATGGTAATCTTGGCAGGGCCGTCCCTGATGGCCCAAACCAAGACGATAACGGGAACCGTTACTGAGTCAGGTAATGGAGAGCCGATTCCAGGAGTGAACGTTTTTATCAAAGGTACCGGCACGGGTACTTCTACGGACTTGGATGGTAATTACAGCCTTTCCAATGTCCCGGAGAATGCTTTGTTGGTGTTTTCATTTATTGGTTATACCTCCCAGGAGATTTCAGTGGAGGGCAGAAGTACCTTAGATGTCGCTCTTGCTCAAGATGCCGAGGAATTGGGGGAGGTAGTGGTAACTGCTTTAGGTATCAGTAAAGAAAAAGAGAAACTTGGCTATTCCGTGACGGAGGTTGGAAGCGAATCCTTGAACAAAGCGCGCGAAACCAATATTGCCAATTCCCTGGCGGGGCGTGTGGCCGGTTTAGTGGTAAAAGGCACCAGCAGTGGTCCAGGCGGTACCTCTAAAATTACCTTGAGAGGTTTGCCAAGTATCAGTGGTACAGGTTCACCTCTTTATGTTATTAATGGTGTTCCCATGGACAATTCCCAAAGGGGGTCTGCCGGTCAGTGGGGAGGTAGTGATAATGGTGACGGAATAGGAAACCTCAGTCCGGATGATATAGAAACCATGACCGTACTGAAGGGGCAAGCTGCATCCGCACTTTATGGATCAAGGGCCTCAAATGGGGTGATTTTAATTACTACGAAAAAAGGCAAGAAGGGAGGAGATTGGTCATTGAATTATACCATGAATTTTATGGCCGAGGATCCAATGGATTTAACCGACTTCCAGAATGTCTACGGGCAGGGCACAGGAGGCTCCAAGCCAGCCACGGCAGATGATGCCAAGACCACAGGCAGGCTTGCCTGGGGGGCAATGATGGATGGCAGTCAGGTGATTGGCTTTGATGGCAACCAGTACCCTTATTCACCTGCCAGTGAAAGTTATATTGATTTTTACCGGACAGGTACCAACTTCACCAATACCGTTTCGGTATCCAAGGGATTGGGAGATGAAGGGTCATTTAGGTTGTCACTTTCCAATCTAGATGCCAGGTCAATCGTTCCTAACAGCGAAGTGGAACGTTTGACAATTAACCTCAATGTGGATCAAAACATCACCGATAAGCTAAATGTGACCGCCATGATCAATTATATTGATCAGGATTCAAAAAATATTCCTTTTCTAAGTGACGGTCCCAAGAACCCCAATAATTTCCTGTTCCTGGCTCCAAATATAGATCATAACATATTCTCACCAGGCTTTGACCCGGATACTGGCGCTGAGATTGTTTTCAGTGATGATATCTTCGTGACCAACCCGTATTTTATCGTTAACCAAGGGGTGAATGACCTGGGAAGGCGCCGTACTATTTCGGCCCTCTCTGCCAAGTACAGCTTTACCAAGGATATTTATGCCATGTTGCGGATGGGGAATGATGTTTCCAATGATAAGTTTTTTGGAGTGGATCCATACGGACTGGCCTATACCGGCGGCCTACAAGGTGGATTGAGCGCAAGAGGACAATCAGAGCGAGCTGAGTTTAACCTGGATGGTGTTTTTGGCGCCAGAGTGGACCTTACCGAACTGATTGAGCTGGATGCCTTGGCGGGTGTGAGCTTGAGAAATAACAAGTTTGAAACCGTTGGGGTTGGTGGAAGCCGCTTTGTGCTTCCTTATTTGTATTCACCCTTCAACGTAGAAAATTTCTCCAGGTCCTATGATTATGATGAGCGGGAAGTTCATTCTGCTTATTATTCCTTGGGATTTGGGTACAAGGAGTTTCTTACCTTGACCACGACCGGCCGGTATGATATCTACAGTACCTTGCCCATCGACAACAATGACATCTTCTCGCCCTCAGTGACATTGGCATTTGTGTTTGACAGATTGCTGGATATTGATGTTTTGGAATTTGCCAAGTTGAGAGCATCCTATGCGGTGACCAGTGGAGAGCCGTTTGATGCCTATCAAACTACTTTCTACTATAGCTCAGCAAATGCCTATGACGGTATACCTGCGGGATCTTCTCCATTGTCCTTGCCCAATTTGTCGCTCAAGCCTTTCACCACCGATGAATGGGAGTTTGGTCTGGATCTAAGTTTCTTTGAGAATAGGTTGACCTTTGATGTTGCTTACTTTGATAAGACAACCCATGATGAGATCATGAATGCCAATTACAGTATCGCTTCTGGTTTCAACAGTGCCGTAGTAGCAACCGGGTCGACGAGCAATAAGGGGATAGAAGTTTTGGTTTCGGGAACACCTATCCAATCCCCAAGTTTTAGCTGGCGAACTTCGTTGAACTTTACCCATGTAAAGAATGAAGTGTTGAGTACCGATAATAACAACAATCCGGTCAATTTGGGGCAAAACAGGGCAACACTTGGTAATGCCGTAACTGCTTATGTGGTAGGTAAGTCAGGTCCTCAGATCAGGGCTTATGACTATGCGTACGATAATAACGGAAATATCATGGTGGATGAATCGGGTTTGCCTATCCGAGGGGCGCTAAAAGACTGGGGATCAGTTTTGCCGACTGTATTTGGCGGATGGAATAATGAATTCAACTTCAAGGGGGCTTCATTGTCCTTTCTGATAGATTATAACTTCGGAAACAATGTCCTTTCAGCCACAGAGTTTTATTCTCATTTCAGGGGATTGCATAAAAATACCCTTGTGGGCAGAGAGGAAGGGGTCGTGACGGACGGAGTGGTTGCCTCTGCTGAAAATTACTACAGGAGCTTGGTGCAAAATGTGACAAGAACCAGTGTAGTGGATGGGGACTTTATTAAGTTAAGGCAGGTCACATTGGGCTATTCCTTGCCCGCGAGATGGTTTGCCAATACACCGGTGTTTAAAGGGCTGGACATTTCATTGGTCGCAAGAAACTTGGCGATTCTGATGCGAAATGCCGACAATATTGATCCTGAAGCAAGCTTTGGCTCCAATATTAATTATACCGGTATAGAGGGAACCAGTTTGCCCAGTACCCGATCTTATGGCTTTAACCTTAACTTTAAATTGAACTAGTCATGAAAAAATACATCAGTATATTTCTAACAGGCATGTTGTTAATGGTTTCTGCCTGCGATGATGATTTCGAGGATATCAATACTGACCCTAACCAAGCAGATGGCAATTTGTTTGATCCCAATCTGATACTGCCGACGGTGTCTTTTAATTATGGCAATATGATGACCGGTTATACCGGAGCCATACTGTTCCAGAGTATGTGGGTTCAAGTAATGGCATCCACCACGACCGGAGGAGCGAACTATTATTCCAATGCCGATAAATATGTGCCTTCTGTAAATACCAACAGTTATATCCAAGGGGCTTGGAATGAAGGCTATTCGGCTGCTTCCAGGGTTTTTCAAATGCAAAGTTTAGCCATGGAAAAGGGCTTGACAAATTTGGAGGCAGTTGGGGGGATTTGGAAAGTGTTGACGCTTTCCTATGTGTCTGATATCTATGGGGATATTCCTTATTCAGAAGCACTCATGGCGGAATCGGGGATTACTCAGCCAAGATACGATGCCCAGGAGAATTTATATCCCATGATGCTGGAGGATTTGGAGGCTTCTATTTTGGCGCTCAATGCCGCCAACGATCCCATAAAAAATGATGTGCTTTATGGGGGTGATATCGATAAGTGGAGAAAGCTGGGCTATTCCATTATGCTGAGAATGGCAATGCGTTTAGTGGATGTAGATCCGACCATGGCCCAGACCTACGTGCAAAAAGCTATTGCAGGAGGGCTTTTTAGTTCCCCGGCTGACGAGGCAGTTCTTGTTTCTGATCAAGCAAACGGATATTCCAATTCCAGTGCGAATGCCTTAAATGTAGCGGATGATGTATATGAAGTGCGTTGGTCCAAAGTGCTGATAGATTATTTGCAAGCTCACAATGATCCTAGATTGCCCATAATTGCAGAGATTCCTCCAGCTGGTTTAGCTGCCAATAGAAGTGGTACACTGGTGGGGAATAATGACCCTGATGATCAGATAGGGATGCCCAATGGCTATGACCTCAAAGGGGAGGAAACCGACATTTCCAATGAGCCCAACTATCCGGGCCCAACCGGGGCAGGAGCTGATGTGGCGCCTATTGGAGGATATTCCCGTCCAACGGCCATTTATAGGGATAGAAATGCTCCGATTTTTATCCTTACCTATGCGGAGATCCAGCTGCTATTGGCAGATGCCAAAGTGCGGGGCTACAGTGCACCTTTGACCGCCAGTGAATATTATGCCAATGGGGTGATGGGGGCAATGACCACAATCGGAAAATTTGGAGGAGCATCCGTCGCAAACAGTGATGCCCAAGCCTATATCGCAGCCAATCCTCTGGATGTATCCAGTACAGAGAACGCCTTGAGGATGATCAATGAACAAATATGGGCGACCACTGGTTTACTTGCCAATTTTGTGGAGGCATGGAACAACTGGAAAAGGTCCGGGTATCCAGAGCTTACCCCTGTTAATTATACAGGGAACTTTTCGCAGGGCCAGATACCACGGAGACAGGTTTATCCCGCATCCGAAAGTACCACCAATCCAAGTAGCTTAGCTGATGCTATCTCAAGGATGGGAGGAGACACTTGGCTGGTGAAGGTGTGGTGGGATGTAGATTAAGCCACTTGTTGATGAAATTCCACTGAAGTAAAACTAACGTTCAAAAAGTCGCAGAAAACCATCTGCGACTTTTTTATTGTAATTTTTTTTGGAGGTGAGGAACAGTAGTTTACAATAAAAATAAACTAGTTAACAAGAGTTGCGAAATATTGTTTAATAAAATCCGAGTTTAATTAAAATAATTATTTTATCATGTTAAGTTAATAAAAAAAAAGGATTATCTTTTTTAGTTTTCAAACGATTTAATATCTTTAAAAACCTAACAGTGTTACCGCTAAAACAATTAAGTGAAGGTGATAAATGAATCATTTACCTTTTGTCATTTAATGGTTTTGATTTTGAATTAGGGGAATGTTTTGTGGATCCCCTTAAGACTTAGCGCCCGGATAAATACATCGTGTATTTTGAACTTGATTTTTCAAGTTTTTTAATGAGTAAACCTTAACTAAAACCCGTAAAATTTATGAAAAAGTATCTACTAACCATGTTTTGCATGGTGCTGTGGGCTGGCCATGCACTTATGGCCCAAACCAAGACAATTAAAGGGACAGTTACCGACGCAAGTAACAGCGAGCCCATCCCAGGAGTAAATGTTTTTATTAAAGGTACCACCACCGGAACATCTACAGATCTTGATGGTCAATATACCTTATCCAACATTCCGCAGGAGGCGACCCTGGTTTATTCCTTTATAGGATATTCTTCACAGGAAGTTTCAGTAGCAGGAAAGAGCGTTATAGACATTGCGCTGGCTCAAGATGGAGAGGAGCTGGGAGAAGTAGTCGTAACGGCTCTCGGTATCAGTAAAGAAAAAGAAAGATTGGGCTATTCCGTAACGGAGGTAGGAAGTGAGTCTCTGAATAAGGCCCGGGAGACCAATGTGGCCAACTCCCTAGCAGGTCGAGTGGCCGGGCTGGTGGTAAAAGGCACCAACAGTGGACCGGGAGGAACTTCTAAAATCACCCTGAGAGGACTTCCCAGTATCAGCGGTACAGGATCGCCATTGTATGTGATCAACGGAATTCCTATGGATAACTCCCAAAGAGGATCTGCCGGCCAATGGGGCGGAAGTGATAACGGAGATGGTATTGGTAACCTCAGCCCTGACGATATTGAATCCATGACGGTACTGAAAGGCCAGGCTGCCTCGGCCCTCTATGGTACAAGAGCTTCCAATGGGGTAATTATGATTACCACCAAAAAAGGTAAAAAAGGAGGAGACTGGTCTCTAAACTATACCATGAACTATATGGCGGAGAAAGCGGTGGACTTTACCGATTTCCAGAACGTATATGGACAGGGAACAGGAGGACAAAAGCCAACTACTGCTTCTGATGCCAGAACCACAGGCCGATTAGCTTGGGGAGCGAGAATGGACGGAAGCCAGGTGGTAGGATATGACGGTAACCAATATCCATATTCCCCTGCTAGCGAAGGATACATTGATTTTTATAGAACTGGATCTAACTTCACCAATACCGTGGCAGTGTCCAAAGGGTTAGGGGAGGACGGTTCTTTTAGATTGTCCTTGTCCAACTTAAATGCAAAATCAATTGTTCCCAACAGTGATGTGGAGCGTTTGAGCATCAACTTAAGCGTAGACCAAAATATTACGGAAAAATTGAATGTTACGGCCATGATCAATTATATCGATCAACAGTCCAACAATATTCCTTTCCTAAGTGATGGTCCTAAAAACCCGAACAACTTTTTGTTCTTGGCTCCAAATATTAACCATAATATTTTTGCGCCTGGTTTTGATCCTGTAACAGGAGCAGAGGTGGTCTTCAGTGATGATATTTATGTGACCAACCCTCACTTTATCGTCAACCAGGGTGAAAATGATTTGGGCAGACGCCGTACCATTTCTGCCTTGTCGGCTAAATACAGTTTTACAAAGGATATTTATGCTTTGGTAAGGTTAGGAAATGATGTTTCCAATGACAAGTTCTTTGGAGTAGACCCTTATGGGTTGGCTTATTCAGGGGACCTCAAAGGTAACTTGAGTGCTAGGGGACAATCAGAAAGGTCTGAATTGAACTTGGACGGTATCTTGGGAGCAAGGGTGGATTTGTCCGATAATTTCGAACTCGACGCGCTTGCCGGTGTAAGTATGAGAAACAATAAGTACGAGACAGTGGGAGTAGGTGGCAGCAGGTTTGTACTTCCTTACCTTTATTCGCCCTTCAATGTGGAAACCTTCTCCAGATCCTATGATTATGACGAAAGAGAAGTCCACTCGGCTTACTACTCTTTGGATTTTGGATATAAGGACTTCTTGACTTTAACTACTACAGGCCGTTATGACAACTATAGTACCTTGTATCCAATGGAGGATACCGGTATTTTCTCACCATCAGTTACAGCTGCCTTTGTGTTTGATCGTCTTTTGGATATTCCTGCTTTGGATTTTGGTAAATTGAGGTCTTCGTATGCTGTGACGAGTGGGGAACCATTTGAAGCTTATCTGACCAATTTCTATTATAATTCCGCCAATGCTTACAATGGCGTGCCTGCAGGTTCTTCTCCATTGTCCCTGCCCAATTTGTCTCTGAAGCCGTTTACTACAGATGAAGTGGAATTTGGATTGGATCTGAGCTTCTTCAA
This sequence comes from Echinicola sediminis, assembly GCF_054777495.1. NCBI lineage: Bacteria > Pseudomonadati > Bacteroidota > Cytophagia > Cytophagales > Cyclobacteriaceae > Echinicola > Echinicola sediminis. The sequence goes on from NZ_BAAHAP010000005.1 coordinate 22,653, forward strand.
AAACCGTCTGGCCTTTGATATTGCTTATTTCAACAAGACTACCCATAATGAAATCATGAGAGCTGACCTTAGTGTGACCTCTGGTTTTACCAGTGCGGTGGTAGCGACCGGTTCCACTAATAACAAGGGGCTAGAGGTTCTTGTATCAGGTACCCCTGTTCAGACACCAAGCTTTAATTGGAAGACCTCCATTAACTTTACCAATGTGCAAAATGAAGTGTTGAGCACAGATAATAATGACAATCCGGTTAACCTAGGTCAAAACAGGGCCACTTTGGGCAATGCTGTGACGGCCTTTGTGGTAGGCAAAGCAGGTCCTCAGATCAGGGCATACGACTATGCCTATGATAGTGAAGGAAACATCATGGTGGACGAAGCCGGTCTTCCTGTCAGAGGAGAACTTAAAGAGTGGGGTTCGGTATTGCCAACCGTTTATGGGGGCTGGAATAACGAGTTCAATTATAAAGGGATTTCTTTTGGCTTCCTGATTGACTACAGCTTTGGAAATAAGGTGCTTTCTGCCACTGAGTTTTACTCCCATTTTAGAGGGTTGCATAAAAACACTTTGGTAGGCCGTGATGGCGGAGTGGTGACTGATGGTGTTACGGCATCAGCAGAAGACTACTATAGGGCCCTTGCGCAAAATATAACCAAGACCAGCGTAGTAGATGGGGATTTTGTCAAATTGAGACAACTTACTTTGGGATATTCATTGCCAGAGAGATGGTTTGCAAGTACGCCAGTGCTTAAAGGGCTGGATGTTTCATTGGTGGCCAGAAACCTGGCTATCCTGATGCGTCATGCAGAGAACATAGACCCAGAAGCTAGTTTTGGTTCCAATATCAACTATACAGGTATAGAGGGAACCAGTTTGCCTAGCACCAGATCTTTTGGGTTTAATCTTAACTTCAAATTGAATTGATCATGAAAAGATATATAAGCATATTTCTAACCGGCCTATTTTTGGCAGTTTCTGCCTGTGATAGCAACTTTAACGAAATCAATACAGACCCCAACCGAGCGGATGGGAATGTATTTGACCCCAACCTGATTTTGCCTACCGTATCCTTTGACTACGGGAACATGATGACGGGCTATACCGGAGCCATATTGTTTCAAAGTATGTGGGTGCAGGTAATGGCCTCTACTTCTACGGGGGGAGCCAATTATTATTCCAATGCAGACAAATATGTTCCTTCAGGAAGTACGAACAGTTATATCCAGAATGTTTGGACCAACGGTTATTCAGCTGCATCAAGGGTTCATCAGATGCAAAGCCTTGCCCTGGAGAAAGGCCTTACCAACCTGAATGCTGTTGGGGAAATCTGGAAGGTGCTTTGTCTTTCTTTTGTGTCCGATGTGTACGGAGACATTCCATATTCCGAGGCATTGCAGGCGGAAGCAGGGATTACCCAGCCGAAGTACGACAGCCAATCAGCACTTTATATGGCTATGTTGTCCGACTTGGATATTGCTCTTGGAGCACTGAGTGATGGAGGAGATGAGATAAAGAACGATGTGCTATATGGAGGTGATTTGAATAAATGGAGAAAGTTTGGGTATTCTCTGATGCTGAGAATGGCCATGAGGTTAGTGGATGTAGATCCAGCAACAGCCCAAAGCTATGTGGAAAAGGCAGTGGCCGGTGGAGTTTTTACCTCTGCGAATGATGAAGCGGTTTTGGTTTCAGACCAAGCAAATGGCTATTCAAATTCCAGCGCGAATGCCTTAAATGTGACAGATGATGTATATGAGGTGAGATGGTCCAAAAATTTGATTGATTATTTGAAATCCACTGATGATCCAAGGTTGTCTATCATTGCCGAAGTACCGCCTGCAGGATTGACTGCCAATAAAAGCGGAACAGTGGTGGGTAATAATGATCCTGCCGTCCAGGTTGGAATGCCCAATGGATATGATCTTAAAGGTGGTGAAACGGATATTACCAATGAGCCTAATTATCCAGGCGCTACGGGTTCTGGAGATGATGTTGCTCCAATAGGAGCCTACTCTAGGCCGACGGCTATTTACAGGGATAGGGACGCACCGGTGTTCATTTTGACCTATGCTGAGATCCAGTTTTTGTTGGCAGAAGCAGCTGTTAGGGACTATAATGTCCCCGGAAATGCTGCGGATTATTATGCTGCGGGCTTAGCAGGAGCAATGACAACCATCGGTAAATTTGGTGGAGATATGGTCACCAGCGGTGAGGCAGCCGATTATGTGGCGAACAATCCATTGGATATGAGCAGTGAGGATAACGCATTGCAAATGATCAATGAGCAGATTTGGGCCACTACAGGGATGCTGGCCAATTTTGTGGAATCTTGGAACAACTGGAAAAGGTCTGGCTATCCTGAGCTGACACCTGTAAATTATTCAGGTAACTTTTCTCAGGGTCAGATTCCGAGAAGACAGCCCTATCCGGCTTCTGAAAGTACAACCAATCCAAACAGTTTAGCCGATGCAATCGCCAACATGGGCGGTGATAATTGGTTGATCAAGGTTTGGTGGGATGCTGAGTAGTCAATATCCTATATAGAAAAAAAGGGTTGCCATTTGGCAACCCTTTTTTTGTTCAAATCTCCTAGCTTCAAAGGATTAGCAGGTTTTACAAGGCTTTTCTATCACCTTGCTAAATCAAATCAGCAAGGCTTATATTATCCCTTTTAAGGTGAAGTCTTTACAAAAAATGGCTATATTTGATAATTAGCGGAATTTATGTGAAATGAAAAAAAGCTGTTGTTCAGAGCTTAATTAATTGGAATGCAAAAGAAAAAACACTCAATAAAAGCCATTGCGAAAGAGCTTAATGTTTCTGTTACAACGGTTTCTTTCGTGCTAAACGGTAAAGCAGAAGAAAACAGGATCAGTCAGAAATTGATAGACAGGGTCCAGGCCTATGTAAAGGAAATAGGTTATTATCCCAGCCAATTGGCAAAGAGCTTAAGAACAGGAAAATCCAATATTATTGTGTTTATGGTGGAGGATATATCCAATCCCTTTTTTGCTACGATTGCCAAGCTAATTGAGGACAGGGCCTTTAAGGATGGATACAAAATCATTTATTGTAGTACCAATAATGATCCCGAAAAAACCATGGGACTGATCAGGATGTTTAAAGACCTGCAAGTCGATGGCTATATCCTTACTCCTCCGGTAGGAATGAATCCCAAACTGATCGACGAGCTTTCAAAAGAAAAAAATCCATTGATTCTGTTTGATAGGTATTTGAATGATGTGGATTGTAGCTATGTGGTGATCGATAACTTTCAAGGTGCTAAACTGGGACTTGATCTGTTCTTGGAAAATGGCCTGAAACAAATAGGATTTGTTACGTTGGACAGTGATCAATCGCAAATGCATGACAGGCATGAGGCCTACCAGCAAATGTGTCAGGCCCGAGGAATCAAAGAAAGGATTCTGAAGATCCCTTTTGATACCTATTCTTCCCTGGAAACGGAGAAGGTTCTGGAAAAGTATTTTCTGGAAAACAAAGAGCTGGAAGCCGTGTTTTTTGCTACCAACTACCTTGCCATGAAAGGGATGCAGGTCATGAAGCAACTGAAGATCCGAATCCCCGAAGATTTGGCGGTGATAGCTTTTGATGACAATGAGTTTTTTAAATTTAATACCCCATCCGTCACCAGTGTGGTGCAGCCCAAAGAGGAAATCGCCCAAAATCTGATTCAATTGATGTTTAGGGAAATTAATACCGATTTAGAAAAAAGAAAGCCAAGCAAAGTGGTGCTTCAGGCTTCACTGAAAGAAAGGGAATCTTCAAATAAGAGCTTAAAGGTCAGTAAATAATAGGGGAGTCTTCTTGGAAATGGTACAACACCACGCGGGACGGATGTAAGTTGAAGCGTGGTGTTTATGTATGTTATCCACTACCATGAATATTTCCACCGTATTTATCATAATTATAAAGCTGAACTATTTTAGCAGCACCAATTTTACGTTTTTCAGTTTTTGAATGTCTAATTTTTATAATTTCTAACAAATAGGATCAATAGTTGAAGATTTTTTAAATAATGTGACTGGTGTGAATAGATTTTTTATAAGAATGAGAGTATTATTTTTTTAAGATAAAATAGACTGATTTTTCCAGTTGTTTTATTGGCGATATGAATTACATTTTTGGTTGTGTGTTTAGTTTTTGAATAATTCGCTGGCCTGTTTTAGGAAATCAGTTTTTTATAACTCGGTTTTGCATTTTGGCTAAATGCATTTAGCTTTGGTCCTCGGTTGATGAGCTGAGGAAGGCCATTTTTAGGATAGGCCAGGGACTGCCCATCTACCATTTTCAAACTATTATAAAACCCAAACCCAAAATTGCATGAACAAAAAGCTGTTTGCTACTATCGGGCCTGATAGTAGGACAAAACCAAGTTTTAATGGATCAAGGGGCGGCATTTTGCTGATGTTGCTCTCTGGAGTGATCGGATCCTTCTCCTATGCGGAAGGAAAGGAACTTGTTCCCAAGGAGCATCTTGCCCCCGGTACAAGTAAAGTTATTCAAAGCATAGCCAAGGAAGTGACCGGAACGGTGATAGACGAGTCTGGGGAGCCGTTGCCGGGGGTATCCATCCTCGAGAAAGGCACCACCAATGGGACTGTCACTGATCTGGACGGAAAATTCCGAATCAATGTGAATTCCGATCAATCGGTGCTTGTGTTCAGTTTTATAGGAATGGCTACACAGGAGGTTTTGGTCGGTAGCCAGTCTGATATAGGCGTAACCTTGGTTTCTGATTCGGAAGCATTGGATGAGGTAGTTGTCGTCGGCTACGGTATTCAGAAAAAATCCGACTTGACAGGTTCTGTCGGTGTGGTAAGTGGAGAAGATCTGCTTAGGGAGCCGGTGGGCAATGCCCTTCAGGGACTTAAGGGAAAAGTAGCCGGTGTGAACGTGTTTTTGAACTCCGGCGCTCCTAATAGTAGCCCTAGAGTAGTCATTAGGGGCTTAGGTACCATCAACTCTGATTCTTCGCCGCTTTATGTAGTGGATGGAGTGGTGATGGAAAACATCAGTTTTGTAAACCCCAATGATATCCAAAGCATGGAGGTGCTTAAAGATGCCTCTTCCACAGCCATCTATGGGTCTAGAGGGGCCAATGGGGTGATCTTGATCACCACCAAAAGAGGTTCCAAAACAGAAGGGGTAACCATTGGATACGATGGATTCGTAAGTGCTGGAGTGATGGCCCGAAAAATGGATGTCATGAATTCTTCCGAGCTTTTGGAGGTCATTAGGACAGGGTTTGAAAACTACCCGAAGTACAACGACGGTACTCCTCCTGTGTTTACAGCGAATGATCCTGATCTGTTTGATGCCAATGGTAACCCGCTTTATAATACGGATTGGCAGAAGGAAGCCACGAGGACGGCTTTCTCCCAGAACCATCAGCTATCTATCCAGTCCAAGGGTGAGAAATCCTCTTTGGGGGCTTTTGTAAATTATGCCAGGATGGAAGGTGTCATGTTGGAAAGTTGGTTAAACCGGTTGAATGCAAAGATCGCATATGATACCAAGCCGAAGGATTGGGTTTCTTTGGGCTTCAACCTGATGGTCAATAAAACCTCTGAAAACAGTGTGGAAGAAGGAGGAGGTAGTCAGGTTCCCCGGAGAACTATGCTGGAAATGCCTTCGTTCTTTCCCGTAAAATTCCCTGACGGAACCTGGAGCAACTCCTCGATGATTTCGGATCCCTATAATCTAGAGCCAATGGCCAATCCGGTGCACGTGTTAAAGACGCAGGAAAGGCTTCGGGACAGAACCCAGTTGTTTGGTAATGTCTTCACTACTTTTCACCTTATGGAAGGTTTGGATTTGAGGACCCAGTTTGGTTTCGATCTTCATGACAACAATTATAGAAATTATTATCCTACTGATTTGATGAATATATCCAGTCCGTTGGGATTTGCTTCTATTGAAGACCAAAGAACCAGCTATTGGCAGGAAGAGACCTACTTGACTTATATCAAGGAATTGGGACGTCATAGAATCAATGCCGTCTTGGGACTTAGCTGGCAGGAAAGGACCTATGAGGGGAATTACATGGATGCGAGAGGTTTTTCGGATGATTTCTTCAAGTATAACCGTATACAGGCTGCCAGCCAACCGGGAGCCCCAACTTCCGGTTACAATAAATGGAGCATGAATTCCTACTTTTTGAGAGGAAGCTATACTTATGATGACAAATACCTGGTGACTTTGACCACAAGGGTGGATGGTTCTTCCCGATTTGGGGAAAATAACAAGTACGGCGTCTTCCCTTCTGTAGGGTTGGGCTGGGTACTGAGCAATGAAGACTTTATGGAAAGTGTTCAAAGTATCAATGAATTGAAATTGAGAAGTAGTTTTGGAATCACCGGTAATACGGAGATTCCGATGTATCAATCTTTGGGTACCGTCTCTGCAGGTACTGTTTTGATCAATGGGAGCCGTGTATCTGAAAGCTATGTGAACCGCCTTCCCAATCCTGATCTGGGCTGGGAAAAAACCAAGCAATTCGATGCAGGTATAGATCTGGGGATTTTGGATGGCAAAGTTTCCTTTGCATTTGATTACTACTATCGATTAACTACCGACTTGTTATTGGATAGACCTGTACCGTATTCTTCAGGTTTCTCTGCAGTAAGGGATAATATCGGATCTGTTTCCAATAGGGGTATTGAAGCCTTGGTAAGGGCCTTTCCGGTAAGTTCTCAGGACCTTTCTTGGGAAACTTCCTTGAATTTCAACTATAACAAAAACAGAATTGAGTCCTTGGGTGAAAATGACGAGGATATCTTTCCTGGGCCAAACTGGGTGTCTGGTAGCCAGACCATCTTGAGAGTAGGTGAGCCTCTTAGCTCATTCTGGGGTTACAAAAGATTGGGAACTTGGGGTTCTGACGAAGTAGATGAAGCTGCGGCTGTAGGAGCAGTGCCTGGTGAGGCTAAACGATCTGAGCAGCGACATATCATCGGTAATGGACTTCCTGACTGGACCGGTAGTTTTACCAACAGCCTAAGGTATAAAAACTTTGATTTTACCTTGGACCTTCAGTTTGTCTACGGTGTTGACATCCTTCAGCAGTATTTCCATTCCATCGAAGATAGGTCCGGCATAGCCAACGGTTTGAGAAGCATCCTTTATGATGGATGGACTGAAACCAACCAGGACACTTTTGTCCAGCAGATCAGAAATCAGTCATACAGTGGCCAGAACAGCCAGGTGGATGATCATTGGGTAGCTGATGGCTCTTACCTGAGAGGTAACCTGATTTCTCTTGGATATACATTTGATAATGAAGCATTGGAAAGATTGCACCTTAGAAATCTTAGAATTTATACCAGTGTGCAAAATGCATTCTTAATCAGCTCTAAGGATTTCAAAGGGTACGATCCGGAAGGTTCTTCTTGGGGAGGAAACCAGTGGGGACAGAATATTTTCTTCTTCCAATATCCTAAGCCAAGAACCTTTACTATGGGTTTGAGTGTACAATTTTAAACGCTAAGATTGATAGAAGATGAAAAAAATAGCTTTAATAATAATAAATGCCTTTCTCCTGGTTTCCTGTTCAGATTTCCTGAAGGAGGAACCTAGAGATGAAATGTCTTCCGGACAGTTTTTTTCTGTTCCTGAACATGCTTATTCCGCGGTAAACTCCCTTTACCGAAACGGGGCATCGCAGATTGTAGGCTCTGCTTCTACTTATGGTGGGGCTCGCGTGATGCTGGGAGCTTATATGACCGGTTATTTTGATAATGAGTACAAAGGGCAGGAGCCTCATGTGCAGCATTCCTTGCAGTTGACCATGGATGGCGACAATATGTCTACCTATCTCACCGGTCTTTGGGCGGACATGTACAGAGGGATCTCCAGGGCCAATAATGCGATCAAGTATATTCCTGAAACTCCAGGCTTGTCCGAGGAGGAAGCAGGCCAGCTTATGGGAGAGGCCAGGTTCTTCAGGGCCTACGCCTACTTTTACCTGGTTAGGATGTTCGGTGGTGTACCCGTAATTACTGAGCCATATGAGTCTTTGGATGACCTTTACATAGAAAGAGGCACGGTTAAGGAGGTTTACAATCTGATCGTTGAGGACCTTGAATTTACCGTAAACCAAAGCGGCCTGGGCTGGGAAGCTATGGGGAACAATGGAAAGAGAATTTCACAAAGTACCGCTGCGGCACTTTTATCAGAAGTTTACCTGACCATGAGTGGCTACCCGCTTCAAGAGGACCATTATGCCGATGCTGCTGATATGGCCAGACAGGTGATCAATAGCGGTGCCTACTCCCTGACCCAGCATGATTTTGATGGAAATAATAACCTTGTGGAGGAATCAAGTGCTTACAACAAGATCAGAAAAGCAGATATCCAGGCCAATGAGTTTATTTATTTCGTGGAGTATATGGAGGGGATCAGTACCTCTTCCTATCCCGTATATTGCTATCCTACAACGGTGACTTCAGAGGCTGCTTACAGTATCACCAATGGCGGATACCTGCCAATGGAAGAGTTCCTTTGGGGGTATGATCCGGACAAAGATCTGAGAATCCAGGAGAAACAGTATTATCATTCACAGCTTAAGAAGGCCGATGGAAGCACCGTATCGTTTGCAACTGCTCCTTATTATTGGCATGATGATTTGGCGCTGTCAGAAACGGCTTCATCGGGCAAGGATATCCCTGTATTGGGCTACGCCAATATCCTTTTGATCGCTGCCGAGGCCATCGCCCAAAGCGAGGGGGTAACCGCTGAAGCGGTGGACTACCTTGCTCAGGTAAGGGGCAGGGCTTTTTGGAATACGCCAATGGCAGCCATTGAGCTGGAGTTGACGGCGATGTCTAACACAGCTTTTACAGAGGAAGTTTGGAAAGAAAGGTACAGGGAGCTGGTGTTTGAATTTGAAATCTGGAATGATGTTCAAAGAACCCGGCAACTACCTCAGACCTCTGAAGCGGATAAAGGAGAGATTACGTTTGTCGATCTTGTAGGGGCAAAGAATAACTTAGGTAAAACTTTCCAGGAGAAGCATTTGCTGTTCCCAATTCCGAGAACAGAGCTTCAAAGAAACCCCAGCCTGAATCAGAATACAGGCTATAACGAATAGTACTTTAATCCCACTCTCATTTTAGAGTGGGATTTTTTTTGTCCTACTTTTTACGGTTTGACTACCTGTCTTTTATGATTTTTTGTGCAACTGGATAATTTCTTAAAAAATAAAACTAAAAGGATTTAGCATTTTTAGTTTTTGATTTTATATTTGCAGGTACGAATGTGAGGAAAAAGTCATGGATGTAGTTGAATACGTTCGTAAGAAAGGGAGTGATTCCGCTCCTTATTTACCCTAATTAACAATAAACAATATGCTAAACCTTTGGACAAAAGTCATCGCTTTGATGACCCTAGCCCTATCATCTTATGGTCAGTCTACCCTTATCAATGAGGTAGCCCATCCGGTGGATTATGTAAAACCCCTCATGGGGACGGATTCTAAACCCAGTATGTCGAACGGAAATGTTTATCCGGCCATTGCCTTGCCTTGGGGGATGAATTTTTGGACTCCTCAGACAGGAAAGATGGGGGATGGCTGGGCCTATACCTATAATGCCGACAAAATCAGGGGCTTCAAACAAACGCACCAGCCTTCACCTTGGATGAATGATTATGGTCAATTTGCCCTAATGCCGGTTACAGGTGAATTGCGATTTAAGGAAGATGATCGGGCCAGCTGGTATTCCCATAAAGCGGAAACAGTGAAGCCTTACTATTACAGTGTATACCTGGCGGACCACGATGTGACCACGGAGATCGCTCCCACCGAGAGGGCTGCAAGGTTTCGGTTTACTTTTCCTGAAACAGATCAGGCCTATGTGGTGCTGGATGCCTTGGATAATGGTTCTTATGTGAAGGTCTTTCCAGGTGAAAACAAAATCATAGGTTATACCACCAAAAACAGTGGGGGAGTTCCTGATAACTTCAAGAACTATTTTGTCATTGAATTTGATAAAGCATTTACCCTTTCCAAGACCTTCAAAGATGGAGGGCTTCAGGATGCTGAGGAGGCGAATGCCAATCATGTAGGAGCCGTGGTTGGTTTTAAAACAGAAAAAGGGGAGGTGGTCAATGCAAGAGTGGCCTCGTCTTTTATCAGCTTTGAGCAGGCTGAGTTAAATTTAAATGAAATTGGTCAGGATGATTTCGAAACGGTCAAGGAAAAAGGCCGTGAAGCTTGGGACAGTGAGCTGGGCAGGATCAAGGTCCAGGGAGGTACGGAAGATCAGATAGAGACATTTTATTCCTGTTTATACCGGTCCCTGCTATTTCCAAGGAAGTTTTTTGAATATGATGCTGAGGGTAATGTAGTGCATTACAGTCCCTATAATGGGGAAGTGCTTCCCGGCTATATGTTTACCGATACAGGTTTTTGGGATACTTTCAGGTCTTTGTTCCCTTTTTTAAACCTGATGTATCCAGAGCTAAATGCCCAGATGCAGGAAGGCTTGGCCAATGCCTATAAGGAAAGCGGCTGGTTGCCGGAGTGGGCAAGTCCAGGCTTGAGAAATGTGATGGTGGGCAACAATTCGGCCTCGGTGGTGGCGGATGCTTATCTAAAGTATGAAGGGGATTATGAGTACGATATCGAAACCCTCTATGAAGCGGTTATCCATGGAGCCAATAATGCGGGGCCATTGACGGCTGTTGGCAGGGCAGGGGCCGAGTATTACAAAGAGCTTGGTTATGTGCCTTACGATGTGGGTATCAACGAAAACGCTGCGAGGACTTTGGAATATGCTTATGATGATTTTACAATTTATCAATTGGCAAAGGCCATGGACCGGCCCAAGAAAGAGGTGGAGCTATACAAGGAGAGGAGCCTAAATTATAAAAAGCTCTTTGATCCGGAAACTAAGCTGATGCGGGGAAAAAACAAAGACGGGCAATTTATGGCCCCTTTTAACCCGTTTAAATGGGGAGATGCCTTTACCGAAGGAAATAGCTGGCACTATACCTGGTCTGTCTTTCATGATGTCCAGGGACTAATTGACCTGATGGGCGGCAGAGAGGATTTCGTAGGACAGCTGGATAAGGTTTTCTCACTTCCTCCGGTTTTTGATGAAAGCTATTATGGTGGTGTTATCCATGAAATCAGGGAAATGCAGGTGGCCAATATGGGGCAATATGCCCACGGAAACCAGCCCATTCAGCATATGATTTATCTCTACAACTATGCCGGTGAGCCATGGAAAACCCAGCATTGGGTACGTGAAACCATGAACCGCATGTACAGGCCTACTCCTGATGGATACTGTGGTGATGAAGACAACGGGCAAACTTCCGCTTGGTATGTTTTTTCAGCCTTGGGCTTCTACCCGGTATGTCCCGGGACAGACGAGTATGTAATGGGAGCACCATTGTTCAAAAAGGTGTCATTGAAACTACAAAACGGAAAAGAAGTGGTCATCACTGCACCTGACAACAGCAATGAAAACAGGTATGTGAAGCGCTTGAAAATTAATGGTAAGGATTATACCAAAAATTGGTTGAGTCATAAAGAATTGATGAAAGGGGCTAAGCTAGACTTTGAAATGTCTTCAAGCCCAAATAAAAACAAAGGTACCAAGAAAAGTGATTTCCCTTTTTCTCTTTCAAATGAATGATTAAAAGGAAAAGAGGAGGTTGTGTGTTGGTCCGAAAAAGCCTATGAGTAAAACAAAAGTACTAGGAGTGGATATTGGTGGTTCGCATATTACGGCCGGATGGGTGGATATGAAAACCAACCGACTGGATGAATCATCACTGATCAGAAGGAAAGTAGACAGTGCGGCCAATGCCAACACAATTATTGAAGCATGGAAGGAAGCCATAAAATCTGTTCCTGGATTTGATGAAGTGATCCCTAAAATAGGGATAGCCATGCCGGGGCCCTTTGACTATGAGCGGGGAGTTTCTTTGATCAAAGAACAGGGCAAGTATGCTTCACTTTACAAGCTTTCGGTTAAGGAGCTACTGGCTGAATCGCTGGGGATTTCACCTGAGAATATCCATTTTGAAAATGATGCAGCCTGTTTTCTCCAAGGAGAGGTGGAAGCAGGAGCGGCCAGATCTGCCAAGTGTGCCATAGGATTGACCTTGGGCACAGGTCTTGGAAGCTCCAAGTACCAAGGAGGTTTTGCTCAGGATGCTGCCCTTTGGTGCAGTCCTTTCAAAGGGAGCATTGTAGAGGAGTTTGTGTCCACCCGTTGGTTTGTGGAGTTATACCATAAAAAAACCGGGAAAGCTATCAAAGAAGTCCGTGAGCTGACCCAAAACCCTCAAAATGAAGTGGTTTCCAAAGAGATTTTCAAAGAGTTTGGGAACAATCTGGCAATGTTTCTAAAGGAGTTTATCCAAAAAGTCCATCCAGAAGTAATTGTACTGGGAGGAAACATTACCAAGGCAAAGGATCTTTTCTTGCCAGGCATAATCGATCAACTGGCCTCTTCTGGTTTGGAAACCCCTATCAGGATCACAGAACTAGGGGAACAGGCTGCCCTCATCGGTGCGGCGTGTAGCTGGAAAAGAAATAAAGAAGCCCTATTATAAACCTAACTTAAACCTTAATTCAATAAACCCATGGCATCAATCAATATTAAGCAGGAAACTGGAGAAAACGTAGAATTTGACTCCAGTCAAAAGTATTTCGGACCGCTGTTTTTGGTCACCATGCTGTTTTTTATGTGGGGATTTATCACCTGCATGAATGATATTTTGATACCCCACCTACAGCAGGTGTTTACCCTTCAAAATTGGCAGGCCATGTTGATCCAGACAGCTTTCTTTGGAGCCTATTTTATTATCTCCCTGGGATATTACCTGCTATCAATTACGAAGGGTGACCCGATCAGTAAAATAGGCTATAAGAACGGGATTATATTAGGCTTGGTGATATCAGCAGCAGGATGTTTGTTTTTCTATCCGGCAGCTGTTTTGGCGAGTTTTGGTTTTTTTCTGTTTGCATTGTTTGTGCTGGCTTCGGGGATTACTATCCTTCAGATCGCAGCAAATCCCTATGTGACCATTTTGGGAAAACCAGCAGGTGCCTCCAGTCGCTTGAATATGACACAGGCCTTTAATTCCTTAGGGACTACAATTGCTCCATTGATCGGTGGATATCTTATCTTTGGAGCTATCGGTGAGGTGGAGATCAGTGCCGATTCGGTGAAAATGCCTTATGTCGCCCTGGCGCTTACCTTGCTTTTTATAGCCTTGATCTTTAAACTGTTCAAACTTCCGGAAGTAGGTTCGCAAGGTGTGGTGGTCTCAGATAGTGGAGCCATGAAGCACAGACATCTCTTTTTGGGAATTGGGGCCATCTTTGCTTATGTAGGGGGAGAGGTGACCGTTGGTAGCAATTTGATCAATTTTGCAAGACTTCCCGAAATAGCAGGCCTGGATGAAGCAGAGGCCAGCCATTACCTGGCCTTGTTCTGGGGAGGGGCCATGGTAGGGCGTTTTTTTGGTGCAGTGGCCCTGGCTGAATTCAAGAATAATATCAACCGTTTCCTGATTATTGGTGGCATCGCATTATTGTCTTTTGTCAGCATTCTTAATGTGTATGGTACGGAGATGGCCCTGTATGCTTTGGCGTTTATAGCATTGAATATCATCGTGATCATCATCGGGAAATTTATCCCTAACCGTACTTTGTGGCTATTTGGGATCACGGCGATTGGATTATTGGTGGCTGGTTTAGTGACTGATGGCCATTTGGCTTTATGGTCCATTGTAGCTTTGGGTTTGTTCAATTCCATCATGTTTCCAACCATATTTTCTTTGGCCATCAAAGGTCTGGGGAAATACACGGCCCAGGCTTCTTCACTCTTGGTGATGGCCATTGTGGGAGGAGCTATCGTTCCACTTGTTCAGGGCCTGATGGCGGATTTGACCGGAAGTGTCCAGCTTTCGTTTTTGGTCCCTTTGGTATGTTATGTGTATATTGTTTATTATGGAGTCAGTGGCTACCAGTCCAAACAGGTAGAGGCAGTTTAGCTGTCAGGAGAATACAAGAGGGAAGAAGGGCTTTGTCCTATTAGCTGGCAATAAATAGATCCTTTATAAAGGTTTGTCGTATTATTCTCGGAGGAGAGCTTTCCGTATTTGAAGAGGGCGTTCAATTAAACGCTTTTTTTCGAGGAATAATTTATTTCTATAATTAATTTTATAATTGAATCTATTAACCGAAGAGAAAATGAAGATAGAAAAAAACGCTTCCAAGGAAGCCATTTTTGAACAGATCAAAGACTGGTTGGACTTTAACGGATACAAAGTTGCTGATGAAGACAGAAAACGCCCTTGGGGAGGTTTTTTTGTTATTGATGAAAGCCAGATCGGAAAATTCCGGGCCCAGTTTTTTGCTAGCGTGGAGTTTTCAGAGGAACAGTTGAAGCAAAAGTTAAGCCCTAAGATCTTGATTGTGGCACCAGAGAAAAGGCTTTCCTGGCAATATCACCATCGAAGAGCAGAGATATGGAAGCTCGTTGGCGGTGAAGGGGGAATAGTGACCAGCCCTACGGACGACGAAGGCCCATTGGAAGCATTGGTGTTGGGTGAGGTAGTGGAATTGGCCAAAGGAGAGAGACACCGCTTGGTAGGAATGGATAACTGGGGCGTAGTGGCCGAAATTTGGATGCATACGGATCCTTCCAATCCTTCCAACGAAGAGGACATCGTCCGGGTACAGGATGATTTCCAAAGAAAATAATCGTTTGAGGCTATCGGAGGATAGCAATCAGAATAAAAATTATTATTTGTTTTTGAATAAAAAAATCCCTTCAGGTAATATGCCGGAAGGGATTTGGTGTTTTTTTAGAGTAGCAAGTAATAGTATCAAGTACGAGGTATGAAGGTGACAGTTGACACTTTCTGATCCAGTTGGAAATTCTTATTGTTTGGAGAGGGTTGGCTGTGGGACGGTGCGTTTTATAATATGCCCCGCGATTTTCTCTCCCTGTTTGACGCCTTCATTGATGGCATCCCTGTAATGAATACCGCCATAAAGTCTTGAAACAGCCGCTTCATCGGAGGCCTGTAGGAAGGATTTGAATTTTCTGGGCGGCAACCCAAAGTATTCCTCCGAGGTGTCTATATAAGAAAAATGATCTCCGAAATAATGCGTTAGCAACACGGCACTTGTACGGGAGATAACGCTGTGTCCACTGGTATATTCGGGAAAAGGAGGCGTCTGCAGGATAGGTCTCCATTTTTGATCAATGTGCCTGTTGATGACCGTTTCCGGTCGGATACGGTCACTATCATATTTTTCTTCCCAGCAGCTGATAAAGGCGTCATGAAGTCCTGTACTGACGAAGGCATGCACTTCCACGGTTTCTTGAAATGTAAGCTTAGCTTTTTTGCTTGCAATACCCGTAATGTTAACCCAATGGCCACCTGGGGATATTTTTTTTAAACCTATTGCCATGTGTCCGCTGTAGGAAACCATAAAGGGGTTACAATCCCAGAAATTGGCAATCAGTACTTTTTCGCTGTTCAGTACCTTGGTGGTGTCATAGACTTCTTTGACCAGTTGATGAAAGACACTGCTGCTATCCATTTCAAAAGGCGCAGGTGGCTCGGGCTTGAATTTACTCAGGTCCTTGATATAAAACGGCCGAATGGTTCTCCATTCAGGATCTATGGCCATCAAGTAAGCAGGAGGAGTGGGGTACCATGTTCCCGGCTTATTCGAAGGTGTATACCTAGGCAAGGCACTTAATTTGGAATATCCATCCGTTTTGCTGTAGGCCAATACTTGCTGGGCAATTTGTTCGGCATAGGCAATGCTGCTGGATAAGGTTTTCTTATTGATCCATTTGTTTGTTTTGAACTTTTGGATCAATTCTTCCTGGGTTTTGTTCAGCTGCTTCCCCGAAGGCATAATTCCTTTGCCTACCTCCAGCATGGCATAAACTGCAGCAAAGGTACTATCGATATCGGCTGGATCTGGATAATTGATAGTAAGCGGATCGATAAAACCTTGAGTGATGGGATGCTGGATTTTAATGGGCTTATTCAGAGCGGTATAGGCCCCCAAAGTGCTGTAGGCATAAAAACGCGCCGCACCGGTTGGGGGGGTAACGTCAGTCACCATGATTTCAGTTATTGAAAACAGGTTGTCAATGTACAGGTTGACCTGTTGCTCCCGAGTTTGGGCTTGGGAGGGAAAGTGGCTGCTAAAACATGCAACGATTAAAAGACATAGGGCAACTCGTTTTAATGAGATCATATGAGTAAATACTACCATCATGGCTGGATATTTTTTTGATAGGCAATTATTCCCTGGTTGCTCAGTCCGAATAAGAGCAACTTGGTATTGTTGTGTTGTAAAGGCAATATGGATTTAACGTCTCCCTTGATGGAAAGTCCGGATTGCTGTTGGGGAAGGTAGCTGAATTGGCCTTTCCCGTTTCCTAAAAATACCTGCCCATAATTGGCGTCCATTACTCCGATCCTCAGTCTGGTATAAGTCTGGTTGCCTCCCAATATGAAATCAAGATGGCCGTCATCATCAAAATCCAACACACCGATACTGTATACCGGGGCAAACTGGGCTTCCACTGGAAGGTCATGGGGGGTAAAACTGTTGCCCGTGTTTTCCAAATACATGGTCTTTAGCTCGTTTACGGTAAGCGTTTTTGCGGCATTCAACTGGCTCTTGCTGAGGATATCCTCAATTTTTGCGGTTGAATATGAAGCGTAATCCGTGAATTTGCTTCTCAAACCGTACATCTGATCAAGGAGCTCATCCCTGCTGGCAAAAGGATAGGCTTCTCCCTGTATGTACCGGACCATCAAGGGATCTATGGATCCATTTTCATCAAAATCCCCATAGTACATGGTCATGGGCTCCTCTGTACTTGCCCTTAGTTGGGAATTCAACCCAAAATTGCCTACTATAAAGTCGATATCACCGTCCTGATCAAAATCTCCCATGGCCAGGCTACTCCATAGTCCATGCGGGGAGTTTTTTAGCCATTGGCTGGTTTCATTTTTGAACCCTTTCCCTGACTGGTTGATATACACCTGTATGGGAAGGCATTCTCCCACAATAATTAAATCTTCATAGCCATCACCATTGATATCTGGGCAGCTGGCATCGGTGACCATTCCCAGGTGGTTCAATTCCGGCAATAGGTTATCTGAAGCATTTTGAAACTTTCCTTTTCCGTCATTTAGCAGCAAATAGCTTTTGGGTATTTCAGGGTATTTGCCGGGAACGATCCTTCCTCCTGAAAACACATCAGGATAACCGTCTTTATTGAAATCCGCTGAGCAAACGACCGATGTACTTGTGGGCATTACTGGGAGGGCGGTGAGGTCACGGGTAAAATTACCTTTTCCGTCATTTAGGTAAAGACGGTCCTGGAGATTTTCGTCTTCTGAGGTATAGTTGTGGTAACCACCGCTGGCGATGTATAGGTCAGCATGTCCGTCCAGGTTGGCGTCCAAAAACAAGGCGTCCGCATCTGAATAGTCATCTTCCAAATGAATATTACGGGAAGTTACCCAAGCATTGTCTGTACCTGATTTGTAAAGCATGCCCGGTTTGCCTTTGGTGCCTCCGACAAAGAGCAGGTCCCCGTCAGGAGAACTGTCCAGTGCCATTATTGGCCCCAAATAACTGGGCATTTCCATCAGCAGGGGTTGTCTTTTGAAATCGTTGAAACCGCTTTCTTTGTATTCATAGGGTATAGGGGAAGCGCTCGTTTGGTATAGGGGCTGGTGATTTGGGGAGTGGTGCATTGGTTTGCCCTTGGCATCGCTTTCTTTTAATGTCAAGGTCTGGTCAGCAGAGATAGACCTAAGTGTTTGCGATTTTCCGGACAACCAATCAATTTTTAAAGAGTCAATTTCGGTATCCTTTCCAATTCCAAAATGGAGCTGATGGCTTACTGATGACTGAAAACCTCTCGTGGGCATTTGCTCTAATGTCTGCTGCCCGCTTTGGGTATAAATAGTGATTTTGGCTCCCGTTCCAAAGGTGTTTTTTCCTTCACCCCGGAGATTAATTTTTAAGTAATGGCTCTTTTCCTTGCCGGAAGGAGTATTGCGGTAAAGAGAAACCACTTCATTGAGGTTGTTGACTACCAAGTCCAGAAAGCCGTCATTGTCCAGGTCGGCATATGCTGCTCCATTGGAAAAACCCGGTTGATCAATGCCCCATTCTTTTGACCTGTTGGTAAACGTCAGGTCACCATTGTTTTGAAAGGCATAATTGGGAATAGGGGTGGAGGTCATTGAGGTCACCAGAGAAAGGGTATCTGCTTGTTCTCTGGAAATGGCCTTTTTGAAGTAATAGTCGCCTTTATATTTCAAAAAATCACGGTTGGTATAATCCCTGTAATAACCATTGGTGATAAAAAGGTCCTTGAAGCCATCGTTGTCGATATCAAAAAATAGGGAAGACCAACTCCAGTCGGTATTTGAAACCCCGGCCAATTGGCCGATCTCACTGAAAGTATTGTTGCCCTGATTGAGGTGCAACATATTCCGCATATTTTGATGGTAAAAACCTTCCATGACCATCAGTGCGTATTGTTCATAATTTTCAGGTCCATAAAGTAGCTTTTGGCGCTGGTTATCTTCCGGCAGCATGTCCAAGGTGAAGATGTCCTTAAGGCCGTCGTTATTGATATCAGCGATGTCCAGGCCCATGGAAAAATGACTGATATGCTGCAGTTGGCTGGTTAACTGTTCGGTAAAGGTGCCGTCCTGATTATTGATGTAAAGATAATCCTGTTCGATGTAGTCATTGCAGACGTAAAGGTCCTGCCAGCCATCATTGTTGACGTCGGAAGCCACCACGCCAAGACCAAAGCCCAAAGCATTCCCTTTGATACCAGCTGCTTCGCTGATGTCCACAAAGCGTCCATTGTCATTGCGGAAAAGTTTGTCTCCGGCAGATTCATGCCTGATGCTTCTAGCTTCATCAAATTCCAATTCATGAATGACCTTGATATGGTGGTTGAGCAGGTACATGTCAAGGTCACCGTCCTTGTCAAAATCAAAGAATAAAGCTTGGGTGCTGTTGGAGGCATCGTCCAGCCCGTATTGAGCGGCTTGTTCCTCAAAAACCAAATTGCCTTGATTGATATAAAGTTCATTTTTCCTGCTGGGAGCATCTCCTTCACCGGAAAAGCAAACGTAAATGTCCAGTAAACCGTCAGCATTGATGTCGGTCATGGAGACCCCGGTAGTCCAGCTGTCTTTGCCCGATATGCCGGCCGTTTTACTGATGTCCTTGAACCGGAAATTTCCTTGGTTATGATAGAGTTTGTTGGGGACCATGTTGCCGGTCAGAAAGATATCATCAAGGCCGTCGTTGTCCAGGTCACCAATGGCAATTCCCCCTCCATTATAAAAATATTCATAGGTAAGGATGTTGTGCTTTTCATCCTCAGTGAGTTTATTTTTAAACTTTACGCCGGTTTTTTTGGAGGCTAAGGATTCAAAATGAGTATTGCCTTGTCCTAAGCTGATAAAAGGAAAAAGGAAAGTGAAAAGGAAAAAATAAGCGTAGGATAGGGTTACTTTTGGGGTAGTTTTTTTTACATACATTTTACTTTAATTAGGGTTGATTCAAGCAGTCATTCAAACAATAATATACTAGGATAATTCATGAATAACAACAGAATAGCCTGCTAAAAAAGTAAAGGGAAACCCCTGATGAAAATCATCAGGGGGATTTTATTTTACATATTTTACTTCAGGAGTTTCACTTGTTTTTACCAAGGCGGAGGCTCCAATAATGGCCGAGTCTTCCAAGGTAGAGGTATAAATGGTGAGGTGCTCACTGATGGATTTGTAAGGGAAAGTATTGACTGTTTCCAGCATGCTTTCAGAAAAATGGGGATAGGCCTTACTGATAGATCCTCCGATCACAATGGCCTCGGGCGCATAGGTGAAAAGGATGTATTTGATCAGGTTGCCGATGTGCTTTCCATATTCCTTGAACAGCTCCAATGCCCGTTCATCTCCTTTTGCAGCTTCCTGCGAAAGTTTTTTTGCGGTGGTATGATGGAGCAGGCGGAAAAACTTACTGCTGCAATAGTTTTCAAAATTCGCATCCAAATAAGGTACACCGCCCCATTCACCTGCACCACAGATATAGCCGGTATAAAGCTCCTTGTTGGTAATAATCCCGGTACCTATTCCGGTTCCCAGGGTGATACCAACGATATGGTTGTATTTTCCCGCAGCGCCAAATTTGTACTCGCCCAGGGCAAAACAATTTGCGTCATTGTTGATGAACACGGGTTTGTTGAGCTTTTCTTCCAAGTACTTTTTAAGGGCGACTTTGGTGAAAGCAGGGATGTTTTCCAAATTATAGACAATGCCATTTTCAGAATCTACCAATCCTGGAATCCCTATGCCGATACCATCGATGTCATAGGTGAAATAGGATGTGATGAATTCGGCAATGGTAGATAAAATCACTTCTTGAGATGCATGAGAAGGAGTTGGGATTTCTTTCTTCTCTATCAGCTCACCGTCTTTCATCAGCCCGGCATTGATCGTCGTCCCTCCAATATCCAATCCCAATATAAGCCGACTTTTTTTCATAGATCTTTCATTATAAAACCAAAGATATCCGAAAGCATTACGCCTTCGGATATCTAACTAACTAATAGGCGTCAAGTTTGATAGAAAAGCTTAAAGCATGCCTTCAATGGACTTTTCAAGCTCTCTTGCATGGGCAATAAATTCTTCCACATTCATGTCTTTGAAGAATATCAAGCCGTGGCTGGCCCTTACTTTGGCCATATCATGTTGATAGAAATAGTCTTTTCCTAGCAATAACTGAACATCGTTAAGCTGGTCCACCCAAGTGCGCTTAGCAATAGTGCTGAACTTGCCGTTATGGGCATAGCTTGGGAAGGATGCATTTACCTGGCTAAGGTAACAGTTGGCAAAAGAGTCCTCCATTACGGAAAGGTCTCCCAACGATACGGGTACAATGACATTGGACTCAGCGGCATCAAACTTAAACCATACGTTTCGGTATCCGATGATACGCAGTTCACTTAAGTCTTTCTCTTTGCTCCATTGTCTTACTGCCTCGGCAGTGGCCTGAAGAACTTTGTAGTGGGTGTCAGGACCACTTCCTTCAGGATCGAGCGTCAAGCTGATCTTGGTAGGGTTTACCTTTCTGAACAGCTCTACAATCGGTTCTACGTCTCTTTTCTTATCCGGCTGTTCTGTGAAGATATCACCGGTATAGAAGCCAAGTCTCAAGTGGTGGACATTCTTTACTTTTACGCCAAAGTGGGCCCATACCAATTCTTCCTCAAACTCCCGGATCATTCCTTTTAGTTTTTGGATTTTTGGTGGGTTTTTCTCTCCGTCATAAGAGTTTTTAAGGATGCTCAACACATCGTTGATGGTTTCCCTTAGTTTTTCTGTGTTCGGAACTTTGAAGACATCTACAACCGCTCTGACCACTCGGTGACAAAGTCCTCTTTGCTGCTGCTCCGGATCCTCAGATGCCACGTTGGTAAGGTAGTGGTATACGTCTTTGTCAGTCTTTAACTTATAACCTGCATCAAAGAAGTCTTCATAGTTCACCATTTGGATCTGGTTCTCATCCAATAGTTTTTTGGTATGGAGAAGCGTGTCGATCACAAAAGTATTGGTCACGGCAGTAAAGCCGGAAGTAAGTACCGAGAAATGTGCCTCGTTGGTTTTTTCACTCAACTGGTTGGTGATATGAGGAAGAATCCCCAAAGAAATGTCATCGTGGTGAGGGCCAGTATGAAGCAAACGTTGGTTTTCCTCTTTCACCAGGCCATTGTTCAGCTTATTAATGGTGCTTTCAATGACTGAAGGAACCGTTTCTTCCGACAAGCCTGGAATCAAAGAGGTATAAGGGTCAGCCTTGAGGTCTTCGATTTTCAACCTGTTGGCATATTTTTTTAGTTTTTTACAAAGGTCAAGAATAGCTTTTTCAGTCTTTGCTTGAGTCCACTCTCCTGTTTTGTAATAAGTATTTACGCTGTCTGTCAGCTTTGAAGCCGCGCCTTTGGTAAGGTAAAAACGACCGTTTTTCAGTTTTTGAAGTACTGTGGCCGGGTATACATTGTCCAATGGGGTTTCAAGGGAATCCTTGACGATTTGGGCTTTTGCCTCACCTGCTGCAATGATGATGCCTACAGCTTCAGGATTGTAAACGATGGTATCCAGTCCAATGGTGATCACCAAGCGGTTGGCAGAAACTTCGATCCCTCCCAAGTCTCCGGCAGCTACTGCCTGCGTTTCAAAGTTGGTTTCTGTAAGACGGGTAGTAGAGAATATATCGGATCCTCTGGTATTGAAGGCAATGTGCCCGTCAGGGCCGATACCTCCCAAGAAGAAGCCGATGCCTCCTTTTTCGCGTATTTTTTGTTCGTACTCTCCGCACCATTTGTCAATCAAAAAGATGGACTCTTGCTGCAGTTTTTCCAGTTTGTTGACAGGTTCTCTGTATCTCAGGGACAGGTCTACTTTGTAATCAGGGAAGATTTCAGAGAAATGCTTTCCTTCTGCCAAGGTAATATCGTCAGAGTTGATCAACAGGGCCTTTTTAGGATCGAGTCCGAAGCCATCAATGTAAAACTTGTTTACATAATGGTAAAAGCTGTTGTGCTGAGAAGAAGTAATCGGATAAAACTCATCAATCTGCACGAAATGCAGGTTGCTCAATACAGGCTTTTTGGTATTAATCAGCCCGTATTTTTCACGGATTTCTTTGCCTTTTTTACTATCCCAATTCTCAAGTAGAAATTGGGTCCATTTGATGAAAAACTCAGGAGTTTTTCCCGTTGGCAAGCTGATCACCCCGTCAGGGTTGTTTGCTGCCCACTCCAAAAATCTACATGCTGTCAATAACCCTAATTTAGGGAAATTGTCTACAGTCAGGTAAGGGATCAAAGTACTGATCTCTTTAACACCTGATTCTTTTAAGAAACATTCTTCTACTTCCGATAAAGGATAGTTACTTAGCATATTTAGAATTGTTTTAATGTTAATGCTTTTCCTGTTTTTGATCTGCAGGGCATGTTTCTTTTGGAGCAACCGCTACAAATCAATTGATAATGTCTTCAAATATATTTTCGATGACGACCGCCACACCGCCAAGCAGTCCCACTTCTTTGCCCAGTTTGTAAAGGGCCAGCTCGGACTTTTCCCTGGACTTGGCCATGCTGAAGATATTCAGCGCTTGCTGAATTGGTGTGATCAGGTATTGCTGTGCTTCTGCCACCGAACCACCTACGATAATCAGGTCAGGGTTAAGGAGCTGGATTAGGATAGAAATCCCCCTGCCCAGGTCAAGCCCAACATCTGATAGGATGGTGATGGCCCTTTGGTCACCGGCCAATGCGGCTTCCACGATCAGAGAAGGTTCTATGCCGTCTCCTTTTTCCTTTGCCAGCCTGCTGAGAATGGAGTCACTGTCCTTCAAAATGGCTTCTTCTGCCATTCTTACCATGGCGGTACCGGATGCTACTGCTTCCAGGCATCCCTTTTTTCCACAAGTGCAGGAAATGTCCCTGGACTCGAAGATAGGGGAGTGGCTGAATTCACCTGCAAAACCTGCTCCGCCTCTGTACAGTTTACCATCGATGATAATGCCCAGTCCAATGCCCCAGCCCACAAAGATGCCCAGTACATTGTTGAACTTTTGTTCTTGACTGAATTTGAATTCTGCCAAGGTCATAGCCCTGGCATCATTTTCTATAAATACTTTTTTATTGAACCTGGTTTCAAGGTTTTCTACCAGTGTTTTTTTGCCGAATTTTAGGTAAGTATGGTTAATGCCGTTCACCGAATCCACCAATCCAGGCATGGATATACCGATAGCAATGATTTTGTCATTCTCGATTCCCGACTCGTTCATGTAAGTATCCATGAAGTCGGCGATCCTGTCAAAAGTGGCCTTTTCGTTATTTAAGGTGATCTTGAACGTGCCTGTTTCTGTAACCGCGGTGTTTGAACTGTCGTAAATGGCCGCCCTGACCACAAATTTGCTTACATCGACAGAAAGTACATAAAATGAGTCCGAAGCCAGTCGATACAGATCCGGTTTTCTTCCTCCCTGTGATTCCGCTCTTCCTTGTTTGACAAGCTGTCCGCCTTTGATTAGGTCCGTCAAAAGAGAGTTTACCGTAGGTAAACTGATGCCTACCTCGTTGCAGATCTCACTGGCAGTGTTGCTGCCGTTGGTATAAAGGTTCTTGATGATTTTGATCTTGTTGAGGTAGTTTTTTATCTCTACTACCCCCTCTTTTTCATCCAAGCTTTTTTTAGGATCAATTAAATTCATTTTGTTTTATTTATTAGGGTATTCAAATAAACGAAATAAAGTTCAATATAAAAAATACTTTTATAAAAAAATTAAAAAAGATAAATCCGTTTTTGATAAATTATTTGAAGAGGGTCAGCGTAGACCACTGCGAATCAAAAATAAATGCAGTCATTCAATACGTTAAAGTGAAAGATTTTGATGCTGATCGGCAGAAATTGGCAAATTGTGTCCGCTTTTATGAAAGTATTTTAATAAATACCGGAGTTATACCATAAAAATGATGTGGTCGAGGGCTTACATAAAAAAACAAAGGCAGGTGATTAGTCTGCCTTTGAGTTCTTTCATTATTCAAAGTTTTGAAAGGGAAGATCTGATTGGGGAAGTTTGTCAGGGACGATTTCATCATCCTTGTAGGTGATGATCTCTGTCAGCTTGCCCGAACGGGAGTAGTAATTCCAACGACCTTCCTTTTCGCCATTCTCCATGGTTCCTTGAGAGGCTATTTTTCCGTTATCATGATAATACTTCCATTGTCCGTGCGGTTTGCCAAAGTGATAGTCGCCCTCGGATTCTTTTGTTCCATCAATATAATAAGTGATTCTACTGCCTTCACCATCTTTTAGGCTTCCTTTATCCAATGTGGCTGTACCGTCATAGGTATGGTATTCACTGATGTTCATCAGCCTGCCGTTGTTCCAGTGTTCTTCCTGGGTCAGTTGCTTATTGTCATAAAAAAGGCCCCAAGTGCCGTTTTCAAAACCGTAAAAATAACTGCCCACAGATTTCAGTTGTCCTCCATCATAATAGTAAAACCACTGCCCATGTTCAGACCCCAGTTGGTATTCGCCTTCTGCAATGAGGATTCCGATTTTATTAAAGTATTTCCAAAGACCGGATTTTACACCGTTTTTGTATTCGCCGATGGAGTAAAGCTGGCCGTCGGTGTAGTAGCTTTTCCAAAGTCCGGATTTTGAGCCTCCGCTGTATTGGCCCCTGACAGAGGGTGTTCCATCTTCATGGTTTTCGATGTATTCCCCTACAGGAACTCCCAGTTCATAGGTTTTTCTCTTGGAGAGGTTTTTATTGGGGAAGTACTCTTCCCAAGTTCCTACGGGAATATCATTTTCATACCGCTCCATTCTGGCCAATCTCCTGTTTTCATAGAAATACCGCCAAGTACCTGACTTGTTTCCTCGATCATCGTATTCCTTTTCTGATGCGATGATTTTAGTTTCGGGGAAGTAGGTAGTCCAATTTCCTATTTTGATCCCATTTTTATATTGTCCCGTCTGTTCTACTGTATTATTGTAGGAATATCGTTTGAAAGTACCATCGGGTTGCCCGTCGACATAGTTTACTTCGACGATCAACTGCCCTTCTCTGGAGTATTCCAGGTAGGCTCCGTGCAGGTTACCGTCTTTATAATGGCTTTTAATGGCCAATTGACCATTTTCATAGTAGGAAAGCCACTCTCCATCCAGCTTGCCGTCTTTGAAGGTGCCTTCTCTTTTTACTTTTTTACCAGGGTTGAATCCATAAACGGCAATTGAACTTCCGTAATACTCCTTGTATTCTCCAACGGCCACACTGTCTTTATATATAGCTTCCAAAATAAGGTAGCCCTCCTTATCATACTCCTTCAGGGAACCGTTGAGTTTGTGGTCCTTGTAATCGGCAATAATGTGGGGTTCTGAATTGCTGTGATAGGTGATCCATTTCCCGTCTTTTTTGCTGTCTTTTAGGTAGCCCTCTTCTAACAAGCGGTTGTTGTTGGGATCAGTAAGTTTCCACAAGCCGTTCATTTTGCCGTCAATAATTACCCCGGTGCCAACGATGCTTGAGTCGGCATTAAAGATTTTTGTTGTTTGTCCTTGTCCGAAAGCAAAGAGAGTGCTGGAGGAAATAAAAAACAATGCTAAAAGGTACTTCATGGGTTATTTACATTCTATAAAGGATACAGGAGTGGTAAACGATGCCACGCCATTCTTGTTTCTAAATTATAATTTATTCTTGAAAAAATCATTGGTTGTGGTGAAACTTCTTTAGAAGCCTCCATTCTTCCAACAGGGTGTTTCTAAGCTGTTCGGCCGATGAGGGGACCCTAAGGCTTTTGATCATTTGTAGGTGTTTTACTTTTCTTAAATGGGAGGAGAGCTGTTCAAAGGAATGTTCTGAAGTTTGCTGGTTATGAATGATGATGCTTTTATAGTCCCAAGGGGAGCCAGTAAGGCAAAGCTGGTATTCTGCTTTCAGGTAGTCTTGATAGCAGGATTGGGAAGGGAGTTTGGAAGCGCCATGATATACCATGATGTATAGACCGTGTCCCCACCAGTTGAGTATCCGGATATTGAAGCCTGTTTCCTTGTCAAAATTACGGACCAGGTCCAAAACCTGGTAAGGGCAATGTTGCAATTCATTGCCCTTACTGATTTTCTTTCC
Organism: Echinicola sediminis; assembly: GCF_054777495.1. Taxonomy (NCBI): domain Bacteria; kingdom Pseudomonadati; phylum Bacteroidota; class Cytophagia; order Cytophagales; family Cyclobacteriaceae; genus Echinicola; species Echinicola sediminis. Next base: position 49,409 of record NZ_BAAHAP010000005.1, read on the forward strand.
TTTGTGTTTCGTGTCAAAACCAGCAAGTTCTTGGTCAGAGATTTGGTTGGCAATATCAGAAAAGAGCGAGATGAATTCATCTTTAAGCTGATGGATTTCCTGAAAAAGCGCGTTGTTTAACAATAAGCCTGTGTTGATTTCTTTCATAAATGATTACCATCTTAACAATGCCGAGGCCCAGGAAAAGCCACTTCCAAAGGCGGCAAGGCAAATCAAGTCTCCTTCTTTGATCTTTCCCTGTTCCCAAGCTTCACTCAGGGCCAAGGGAATGGTCGCCGCGGTGGTGTTGCCATAATGCATGATGTTATTGAAAACTTTTTCGTCAGGCAGTTCAAACTTTTGCTGAATGTACTGGCTGATTCTAAGGTTGGCTTGATGTGGAACCAAAAGGTCCAGGTCGTCTTTGGTTTTTCCATTTGCTTCCAGGGCTTCTTGGATCACTTCCTGGAACCTGACCACGGCATGTTTGAAAACGACATTGCCGTTCATCTGCATTCTAAAGCTGGGATTGTCGATAATGTCCTGAGAGAGCCTCACCTCTCTGCTGCTGCCTGGGTCTTTGAGGTAGAGTTCTTCAGCATAGTCCCCGTCGGCATGAAGGTGGGTGGAAAGTATGCCCGATTCAGGATCTTCATTTGCCTGGATGATGGCGGCTCCGGCACCATCAGCAAAAATCACTGCATTGGAACGTCCTTCAGTGCTCTTATCCAAGGCACTGGATTGAATTTCAGCACCCACTAATAAGATGGTGTTATACATTCCTGATTTGATGAATTGATCTGCTACCGAAAGTCCGTAAAGAAAGCCTGAGCAGGCATTACGGATGTCGAGTGCACCAATTCCCTGAAGACCTAATTCTCTTTGGAGAAGGACACCGTTTCCAGGGGCAAAATAATCCGGAGTGCTGGTGGCGAAGATGATAAAATCAATGTCTTTCAAGTTGATCCCCGCTCTTTCTGCTGCCATTTTGGTCGCTTTGGTGGACATGTTGGCTACAGTGTCCACTCCGGGGGTAAACCATCTTCTTTCTCTTATTCCGGTTCGCTCCACAATCCACTCGTTGCTGGTGTCCATTATTTTAGTGAGGTCCTCATTGGTAATGATGTTTTCAGGGACATAGTGGCCGACACCGGTTATTTTTGATGTTTTCATGGGAGTATTTTTTTTGTCAGGTTTTTATTCTGACTTCTTTAAATCGGATAGGTTGAAAAGAAATGCAAATATGCACCATTTGGGCAAACTAAGCCAGTCAAGTCCGATTTCATCTGAAAAGAATAGGGCTCAGCCAAAGAGGGTATAGTTTCCAAACTGATCCATGGGACTGGTTCTCCGAATGATATATTCTGAGTCGATACTGGTTTTGTTGACCATTGGGGAAACGGTGTAGGAAGTCATTTTTTCGCTGGCAAAAGGAATTAAAATTTCCTGCAGCTGGCTGATGGGACTTACCTTATTAAGCCAGATATTTTCCTGTTCCTTGCTGAACATGACCGGCATTCTTTCTCCAATTTCTTTATTGATAGGATTTGATTCTGTGGTTAGGATCAAGAAAGTATGGTTGATTTCTCCATTATCACTTTCGTATTCCTCCCAGATTCCGGCGAAAGAAAAAATCCCCTTGTCACGCATGGTGAATCGGTAAGGAATTTTTGTTTTTTTTCCTATTTTCTTCCATCCATAGTAGCCGTCGGCTGGGATAATGCATCTTCTTCTCTGAAAGGCGGATTTGGAAGAGGCTTTAAGATGAGCTGTTTCGGCGGCTGCGTTGATGAATTTTTGTGAGACGGGTTTGTTCTTGGCAAAATCAGGTGTGATCCCCCAGTAAAAAAGGGAAAAGCCTTTCGGGCTATCGGAGGTGATAATGGGCAGCAACTGTGTAGGGGCTATATTGTACCTGGGATGGAAGTCGTCCAACATCTCTGCTTCAAACCGGTTTTCCAGTTCCTGTTTGGTCTTTCCTAAGGAGTATCGTTCACACATGATTAAACTTTGATAGGTTAATGTAAATTAATCATCGTAATCGATAAATTCAAATGCTCTTTTCTCAGACCAATAGATTTCTTTGCTCTTTCTGGGACTGAAACCTACATGTCCCCCGATTTCAGGAAATTCCATATAGATGTTTTCAAGCGAATGGCCCAGTTCATGGGGAAAACATTTGGGGCTGAGGAAAGGGTCATTTTGGGCATTAAGGACCAGGGTAGGGATTTGGATACCTTCCAGGAAATAGAGCGAGGAACACTTGTCATAATAATGGTTGGCATCGTTGAAGCCGTGCATGGGCCCGGTGTATCTATTGTCGAACTCTTTTAAAGTGCTGATTTTTTCCAGTCCATCGGTGGAGATATGGTCGGGAAAGCTCTGGGATTTAAGCCGGATTTTTTGTTTCAGGGTCCTTAAAAACCGCCTAGAGTAGATAATGTTTTCCCCGGTGGATATTTTAATGCAGCTGCTTTTTAGGTGGAGGGGGACCGAGATGGCCACCGCTTTTTTGATCTTGTTGCTGCGGTCTATGGATTCACCCAAATATTTCAGGGTCATATTGCCACCAAGGCTGAAGCCGATAAGGTAAATCTCGCTGTAATCTTTCTCTACATGACGGACCACATCGTCCAAATCATAAGTAGCTCCTGAGTGGTAGAAAAAAGGCTTTTTGTTCATTTCCCCGCTGCATCCCCGAAAGTTCCAGGCAAGGACATCGTAACCTTGGTAAAAAAAATGGTTGGCCATCCCGCACATATAGGGTCGGCGGCTATCGCCTTCCAGTCCATGGGAGATAATGACTATTTTCGAATTGTCGCCTTTCAGGAAATCCAGGTCCAAAAAGTCACCATCCTGTGTGTTAATACGTTCTCTCTCAAAGGGTAATGAAAAGGTTTTTCTGAAAAGTGCCGGGATGATAGTTTGAAGGTGCCCATTGAATAAAATGGCTGGTCCGCTGTAAGTTGTGTTTTTTATTAAAGGCATTTTGAGTTAATTCGAAACGTATTCATGATTTCCAGTTTTGAAATTACCATTATTAAATTTGAATATAGATATTTTAAGAACTATTTTTGACATGCTTAAAAATTGAATAGGATATAGAAAACTTATGGCCGAAGTAATAAGAATGCCCAAAATGAGCGACACCATGGAAGAAGGGGTGATCGCAGCTTGGTTGAAGAAAGTAGGAGACGAAGTAAAAGCCGGAGATATTCTGGCAGAAGTAGAAACCGACAAAGCTACCATGGAGCTGGAGTCTTATGATGAGGGGATATTGTTGCATATTGGTGTGGAAGAAAAAGACGCTGTGCCCGTGAATGGAGTTATTGCCATTATCGGTGAAAAAGGAGAGAATATTGACGACCTCTTGAAGGAAGTAAGCGATGGGGGAGATTCATCCTCTGCTGAACCGGAAAAGGAAGAAGCGAAAGAAAAGGAAGAAGCGAAAGAAGAAAAAGCCGAAAGCAGCAGCGAGCCTGCTGAAAAAATTGATACCTCAGACATCAATGCAACGGTGATCACCATGCCAAAGATGAGTGATACCATGCAGGAGGGAACCATCGCTACCTGGTTGAAAAAAGAAGGTGACGAGGTGAAGTCCGGTGACATTATCGCAGAGGTGGAAACCGATAAGGCTACCATGGAACTGGAGTCTTACGAGGACGGTGTATTATTGCATATTGGCGTACAGGCTGGTGATAGTGTTCCTGTGGATGGCGTGATTGCTGTGATAGGGGAGAAAGACGCAGATTACCAGACTTTGCTAAAAGCCCAAAAGCAAAAGTCAGCTCCTGCAGAAAAAACAGAGGCAAAAGAAGAGAAAAAGGCTGAAGCTCCTAAGGCGGAATCAAAGCCAGCTCCCAAAAAGGTAGATGCGGCACCTTCGACAGCTGCCAGCAGCACTGCTGACAACGGACGAGTGAAAGCTTCTCCCTTGGCCAAAAAATTGGCAGAAGAAAAAGGGGTAAACATCGCCTTGGTGAAAGGTTCCGGTGAAGGCGGAAGGATCATCAAAAGAGATGTGGAAAGCTTTGACCCTGCATCTGTTCAAGCAGCAGCCCAGGCTTCTGCTCCAGCTGCTACGGCTGCGATAGGTCAGGAATCATATAGAGAGGAGAAAGTCTCTCAGATGAGAAAGACCATTGCTAAGCGATTGGCTGAAAGTAAATTCTCTGCTCCTCATTTCTACTTGACCATGGAAATCAACATGGACAAAGCGATTGAGGCCAGAAAAAGTATGAATGAGATTGCTCCAGTAAAAATCTCCTTCAATGATATGGTGATCAAGGCTACTGCTGCCGCCCTGAGACAGCACCCCAAAGTGAATTCAAGCTGGTTGGGCGATAAGATCAGGTACAATGACCACGTGCATATCGGTATGGCAGTGGCAGTGGAAGAAGGGCTATTGGTTCCGGTGATCAGGTTTGCTGATGGCAAGAGCCTTTCTCAGATCTCTCAGGAAGCAAAATCTCTGGGAGGCAAGGCCAAAAACAAAGAATTGCAGCCTAAGGACTGGGAAGGAAATACGTTTACCATCTCCAATTTGGGAATGTTCGGTATCGAGGAATTTACGGCTATTGTAAATCCACCGGATGCCTGTATTCTTGCCGTCGGAGGCATTAAAGAAACTGTGGTGGTGAAAAACGGACAAATGCAGGTGGGTAATGTTATGAAAGTAACCCTTTCCTGTGACCACAGAGTAGTGGATGGGGCCGTGGGCTCCGCATTCCTGAAGACCTTGAAAGGTTTGTTGGAAGACCCGGTAAGAATCCTTATTTAATGAAAATAAGAGCCAGTTTATAAAACGGTGTCAACATATGTCAAAAAGTCCTGTTCAGTGTTTTCCTGACAGGACTTTTTCTTTTTGTACGGTTTTTGTCAACTTCGCTGTTAAACATTTGAAATATTATGGAGAAATTAAAATCAACCACGGTCGTGGCGATTAAGCATAAAGGGGAAGTGGCCATCGGGGCCGATGGCCAGGCTACACTGGGAAATACAGTGGCCAAAAGTAGCGTCAATAAAATCAGGAAATTACAAGGAGGAAGGATAGTCACTGGCTTTGCAGGCTCCACCGCTGACGCTTTTACCCTTTTGGAAAAGTTTGAAGAAAAATTGGGGGCCTTTGGCAACAATATGAAGCGGGCAGCGGTAGAGCTTGCCAAGGAATGGAGAACTGACCGGATGTTGAGTAAGCTGGAGGCCATGATGATCGTTGCGGACGCGGAGGATGTGTTGATCATCTCAGGGACAGGGGATGTGATCGAGCCTGACCTGGAGATTGCCTCTATTGGTTCCGGAAGTATGTATGCCCAATCTGCGGCCAGGGCTTTGAAGAAATTTGCGCCTCAGTTATCGGCGGAGGAAATGGTGAAAGAAAGCCTGAACATCGCTGCGGATATATGTATTTACACCAACCACAACCTGATAATTGAAAAAGTGAAATAATGTGGGGTCAGCGGCACCTGATCCTGGAGGTTGGGTGCTATTGACTTACTTTTTGAGAGAGCCAGTGAATCAGGATTTTGGCAATTGTGGATTTGTTCATGGGTTTAGAGGTGTAATCATCCAGGCCTGCATTAAGACATTTTTGTCTTTCATTGTTCAAAATTCCGGCGGTAAGGGCTATGATAGGCGTGTGCCTTTCACTAGTCTTTTCCATTTTGCGGATAGACTTGGTGGCTTCGTATCCGTTTAATACAGGCATCTGAATATCCATAAAAATGAGGTCTATTGCGCGTTCCTTGTAGACATCAATGGCCTGTTTGCCATTATGCGCTTCTATGATTTTTGCATTAGGGATAAAGGACTTCAACAGTTTTTTGGTCAGGATCATGTTGACCTGATTGTCCTCTGCCACCAGAATGGTTGGTGAAATGGCCTTAAGTTCTTCCAGGTCTTCCTGAGGATTCAGGTATTCCTCGATTGTAGCGGAAGGTTCCTGATCATTGATCAATTTATTCATTACCTGGATGAAATCAGGCTTTTTAAAAGGTTTGATTAATGTGGCATTGATGAAGCTTGGTGTCTTGGACTCCGGTATGACCGCATTGTGCATCAAGATAATTTTGGTAGAAGAGTCTATCAAACGGTCTTTTACCAAAATTTTACGCAGTAATTTGCTTCCTGTAATTTCCTTTAAATCTTGATCGACCAGAATAAACTGATATTGGGTTCCTGTGAGAAGAAATTCATAGGCATGTTTTTCTCCAGTTGCATGGTCGCACTTTATTCCAAGGTAGTTCAGTTTTTTCTCTACAATCGATGCATGGCTGAGGTTATTATCAATCAGCAGGATTTTGATATCATTAAATCGTAGTTTGTCTTCTTGATCTTTTCGTTCTTCGAGGGTTTTAAAGTTTACCTCAAACCAAAAGGCACTTCCTTTACCGGGTTCACTTTTCACATAGATGTCACCTCCCATCATGTTTAGCAGTTTCTTGGAAATGGTCAGGCCTAGTCCGGTTCCGCCAAATCTACGGGTGGTGGAGGAGTCTTCTTGTGTAAAGGCGCTGAATATTTTTTGCTGGTTTTTGGGATTGATGCCGTTTCCAGTGTCTGATACCTTGAACCTCATTTTTGTAAAACCGTCAAGTTCATTGTTCAGACATTCTATTTTTAAGGTGATTTCCCCTTTGGAGGTGAATTTGACGGCATTGCTGAGCAGGTTGATCAGGATTTGCTTTATCCTTACCTGATCTGCCATCACCTTCTTGGGGATGCTTTCATCAATGTCCAATATCAGCTCCAGGTTTTTTTTGTGGGCTTGGTAAGCTACCAGGTTAATGGTTTCCATCCCCAAGTTATAAATGTCCGTTTCAGACAATTCGATTTCCAGTTTACCTGCTTCAATTTTTGAAAAGTCCAAAATATCATTGACAATCTCCATTAGGGATTTTGCAGATTGATTGATGAGTTTGGTGTATTGTTTTTGGCTTGCATCCAGAGGGGTTTGACTGAGCAGATCAGAGAAGCCAATCACCCCGTTTAAAGGGGTTCTTATTTCATGACTCATACTGGAGATAAAGTCTGATTTGGCTTTATTGGCGGCCTCTGCTTGCTGTTTGGATTTTCGGATTCTGTAAGTACTGAAGAGTACAATGGTGACGAGAACCAACATGATGATAAAGCCAGCCAGAAAAATATTGCGCCGAAAAATTTGCTGTTCCAGCTTTTCATTGATCAATTTTTCATTGAGCTCCATCTCTGAATTGATGGCATTGAGCCTTTGGTCAAAATCAATTTTCGCTTCCAGACGGCCCATGTTTTTGGAATTGATCTGGTTATTGAGGCTGTCCTTCAGAGTAGCATATTGCTTTTGATAATAAAGCGCCTCTTTCCAATTGTCCATCTTTTCATAAAACTCAGAATAAAGTTTATTTATTTCTACAAGATGTTCGCGATAATTATTGGTTTTGGTAATGTCGGCAGACTTGTCAAGGTATAGCTTGGCCTTATAGTTTTCGCCCAGGGCGAGATACAGATCGGCAAGCCTGATGGAGCAACTGATCAGTGTGGAGTACGATCGGTCCCTTTCCAGTATTTTGTAGGCCCTTAGGTAATTGGAAATCGCAGAGCTAGTGTCTCCCTGAGCTTTATGGATGTCTCCCAGAGTCCTTCTGGCAAAAGCTTCGAGGAAATTGTCCATGTTGTTGGAAAGAAAGGGAGTGATCAATTCCTTGGCCTTGTCATAATTTTGGAGTTCACATAATATGGAGGCCATGTTATTGATGGCTCTTCCGCTCATGGATTTGTCATCGAGGGCCAGGCTTTTTTTATAAGCTTCCTCAAAGTAATCAAAGGCCAGCTCCAATTGTCCTCCTCCCTGGCTGTAGATGGCTCCTATATTAAAGAAGGAGCGGACGGTCAGTCTGGGGTTATTCAGGTGGATAATACTCTGATGTCCTTTAAAAGCATAATCTATGGCTTTTACATAATCGTCCATCCGGTAATAGATCCATCCCAAGTTGATCATGCTTTCGGCTTCCCCTAAAGAATAATCGATCTTTTTGGATTGTTCTAGGGCGCGTAAGGAGTTGTACAGTGCATCGTTGATGTCACTTTCAATGTTCTTTGCAGACCAATTGTTCAAGCTGTCAATTTTTCCTTCCTGTGACAAGGAAAAGTGGGGAGAACTGATTTGGAAGCAAAACGCATTTATTCTGAGCATAAAGGCAAAAAAAATGAGGGGCAATATGAAAAGGGATTGCTTCATTGGTTTTGTTTAGAGGTAATTGCCTTATTTACAGCTACTAAATGCATGTGTTAAATAAAAATTCAGCTATTCAATTTAACTTAATTTTGCGTCATACACCTTAACTTTTTCCCATTTATCTTGATGTTGTTCGATAAATTCTTTGTGAATGGGAGCCACCTGATAACTGTTATGGTCGTCCAATGTGCTAAAATGGACGGTCAAAGCTACATGGAAAGTATGGTCCACCACCTCCCTTTTTTCTGTAGGTGCAGGAAGGCCAATATAAGCTTTCTCTATCGTGTCGATCGTTATGAGCTTTTCGCAGCCTTTGATAAAATCATGGATATCTTTTTCAGGGTCTTTTAGCCAAAAATAAACTTGATGGATCATATAGGATCGGGATTGGTTTGCACGGGTTTTGTTGGATAAAAATAAGCCTGCCCCAAACAGGGCAAGTCGGTTAAAGAATTTTCGTCTGTTATTCATAGCTTTTTTAAAGTTAATGATGTAAGAAAAACTTAATCTTCTTTAATGTTCAATGGTTTAAATAAGTTATAAAGGTTGCCCTTGGGGGGATGGTTAAACTGCTTTTGGGAAATAAATTCAATCCACCCCTCTTCCGTTTTTATCTCAGCAGGATTATCCCCATTTTTAAGTGTTGAACGGTCTATTTACAAAAATTCTTCGGGAATGGACATAAGAAATATTTCTCTTATAGAGCTTCTGTTGATTACCGAGGATTTATTGATAAATGACCAAATTTAGTGTTTCAATTCCATATTTTAATGGGTGAAACGCTTGTTGTAATAAGTAATTGTTGCTAAAGTATAAAAAAATAACAACTAAAAATAATATTTATTGAATATGAAATATAGGATTTTAGGGAAAACGGCCATGAGCGTGTCAGAGGTGAGTTTAGGGACCTGGCAAGTAGGAGGAGGATGGGGAGGTTCATTTGATAGAAAATCCGCATCAAGAATATTGAACACCGCCATCGATCAGGGAGTGAACTTCCTGGATACCGCGGATGTGTATGATGATGGACAAAGTGAAGCAGCGGTAGGAAGGTTACTCAAAGAAAGGTCTGGGGAGATCTTTGTGGCCAGTAAGTGTGGGAGGCAAATTCAGCCACATATAAATGAAGGGTATCAAGTAGAGGTCCTCAGGAACTATGTGGAGCAAAGCCTGAAAAACATGCAGCTGGAATGTCTCGACCTCATACAGCTCCATTGTCCTCCTACGGCAGTGTATAACCGGGATGAGCTCTTTGAACTTTTTGATCGACTGAAAGATGAAGGGAAAATAAAAAATATGGGCGTAAGTGTCGAAAAGGTGGAAGAGGCAAAGATGGCCATGAAGTACCCTAACGTAAGCACTGTGCAAATTATCTTCAATATGTTTAGGCAAAAACCATTGGAGGAGTTTTTTCCTATAGCAAAGGAGCATAATGTGGGCATTATTGCCAGAGTGCCTTTGGCAAGCGGGCTTTTATCCGGTAAGATGAGTTTGTCCAGTAGTTTTGATAAAAATGACCATAGATTTTTCAACAGGAATGGGGAAGCCTTTGACAAAGGAGAGACCTTTTCAGGGGTAGACTTCGAAAAGGGCCTGACAGCGGTGGAAGAACTCAAGTCTGTTTTTAAAGGGAACGAAACCTTGGCTTCATGGGCTTTGAGGTGGATATTAATGTTTGATCAAGTGGGAACGGTGATCCCAGGGGCGTCAAATGTCGACCAAGTAACTTCAAATGTCCGTGCGGGCAGCCTGCCTGCTATTACCAGAGAAAAGATGGAATTGGTCCAGGAGATTTATGAAAAAAGAATCAAGCCTGATGTACACCCCATGTGGTAGGAAGATTCAGGTAGAGTAGAGAGGTAAACCAATAAATGGAAATCCAGAAATGAACTATAATCAACTAGGAAAATCAGATCTGAAGGTAAGTGAGGTGTCATTCGGCTGCATGTCGTTAAAGGGCGAAAAGAGTCAAAACATAGCCTTGCTTCATAAGGCCATGGATATGGGCTTCAATTATTTTGATACGGCAGACCTATACGATGCAGGTGAAAATGAAAAAATTGTCGGAGAAGCATTTAAGGGGAAGCGTCAAGATATCGTTTTGGCCACCAAGGTAGGCAATGAAATGAGGGCAGATGGGAGTGGCTGGGACTGGAACCCGAGAAAGCAATATATTTTGACAGCAGTAGAAAAGAGCTTGAGCAGGCTGCAAACCGATTATATAGACCTTTATCAATTGCATGGAGGGACTATCGAGGATCCCATAGACGAGGTTATTGAAGCATTTGAAATCCTAAAACAACAAGGCAAAATCAGGGCCTATGGCCTTTCCAGCATACGTCCCAATGTGATCAGAGAATACCTTAAGAAGTCCAATATCGCCTCGGTAATGATGCAGTATAGCTTGCTGGACCGAAGGCCTGAGGAACACTGCTTGGATGAGTTGGCCAATAAAGGTGTGAGTGCCGTAGTTCGCGGGGCATATGCCAAAGGTTTGCTTTTGGACAAGCCCTTAAAGGAATATTTGGATTGGTCAGTAGGGCAAGTGGAAGAGGTAAGGGATATGCTCCAGCGTTTGGGGAATGATCTGAATGAAATCCGAGGTATGGCTCTTTCTTTTCCTTTGCGTCATTCTGCTGTGATATCTGTCGTTTCTGGCATCCGTACAGAGGAGCAATTACTTGAAACCGTTCAGGCCCTGTCCAAGGTGGATGATGTGAAAGAGAAGGTGGCCAAACTCATGGAGGTGTTACCTGTCAACTTCTATAAAGAACATCGATAAAAAAAAAACGAGGTAAAATATTGGGAATGAATTTGTTTGATATTAGGGAATTTTGAATTTGGGTTAGGGTTTTATGAAAAATTTTTAATAAGTGTCAAAAAACCGAATGTTTATATAGGTGCGTAATGGTTTTTTTTAAACTTTTGGTTAAATTTGCCGTAGGCCTTACAAGTGAAAAGTCGAAACAGTTGAAGGAAACATTTACATATAACCGCAAGCAAATAGCCGCCTTTTTTATGGTGATGTTTTGTCTGTTTGTTTTTGCACCCACGGCAACTGTCTTGATCGACAGTGATGTGGATGTGTCTATGTTTTATTCCATGGTGGAGGAAGAGGAAGAGAGTGCTGAAAATCATACACCGGCCAAAAAACACCTGATAAGGAAAGTAATCGATTGGAATATATTTTTGACCCTGTCCAATAAGGAAAATGAAATGGGGTATCATAGAGAAAAAGACTATGCTTTTGTCTTGAGGGATCAATTTTGCCCTCCTCCTGAACTGTCTTAATATTTTGTTGAATCCCGCCGGGTTTGCAGGTGGAATCCCTTGGAAGCAAATGTAGTGCATCGAGAAGAGGGAGTGCTTTGTGTTTGAACAAAGCATGCATAATCATCCTTAATATTTATTTAAAGACAAAATTTATGACAAAGAAGACAAATCTCTTTGCTAATTTAAAATCAGATCTCCCTTCGGGGTTGGTGGTTTTTCTTGTAGCGCTGCCGCTATGTTTAGGTATAGCTTTAGCTTCAGGAGCTCCGCTCTTTTCAGGAATCATTACGGGAATTGTGGGCGGAATTGTAGTGGGCTTCTTAAGCCAGTCCAATGTGAGTGTTTCCGGTCCAGCGGCCGGTTTGACCGCAATTGTAATTGTAGCTATTCAGGACCTTGGAGGGTTTGAAATATTTCTGGTGGCCGTGGTTTTATCCGGTTTGATACAGCTTATACTGGGTTTTCTCAAAGCAGGAAGTATCTCCAACTATATACCAAGTAATGTAATTACGGGGATGCTTGCGGGGATCGGTGTAATCATCTTCCTTAAGCAGATTCCTGTGGCTTTGGGATCAGATGCTGAGATAGGTTCCGGATTCGCAATTTTCACCGGTATTGCAGCTTCTTTCACTGGAGTTCAGATTGGGGTTATTGTGGTGACTGCCATTTCCCTTGGTATATTGATTGGATGGGAGAATATCCCGGCACTGAAAAAACTGAAATTACTTCCTGCAGCCCTGGTTGCAGTAATTGTAGGGGTTGTTATTAATGAAATTTTCCTGATGACTGGAAGTCCTTTGGCCATTGGTGAAGATTACCTAGTTAGCTTACCTGTACCGGAATCTGCAGAAGATTTTAAGAACCTAATTACCTTACCTCAGTTCTCGGCCATTTCCAATCCTGAAGTTTGGGTGGTAGCGATTACCATTGCCATTGTAGCGTCTATTGAGACCTTGCTCTGTATTGAAGCAGCTGATAGGATGGACCCAATGAAGCGGGTGACCAACACCAATATTGAACTTAAAGCACAGGGCGTAGGAAATATCGTGAGCGGTTTGATCGGTGGTTTGCCCATGACCTCTGTAGTGGTAAGAACAACTGCCAACGTGAATTCGGGGGCAAAGTCAAAAATGTCTGCTATCATCCATGGTGTGTTTTTGTTGATAAGTGTACTGAGCATTCCATTCCTGCTCAACAAAATTCCTTTGGCCACCTTGGCAGCCATTCTTTTGATGATTGGTTATAAATTGGCCAAGCCAGCGACTTTTAAGTATTTCTGGAATCAGGGTAAATACCAGTTTGTACCTTTTATCGCAACCCTTTCTGCTGTAGTGTTTTTGGATTTATTGAAAGGTGTGGCTTTAGGATTGGTCATCAGTGTTTTCTTTATCCTAAGAGGAAATGCGAAGAGAGTTTACTACTTTAACAAGGAAGGTTATAAGGACGGCGACGTTATCCATGTTGACCTGGCCCAAGAGGTTTCTTTCTTGAACAAAGCAGCCATCAAGCAAACGCTAAACCATATCCCCAAAGGAGCTAATGTGGTCATCGATGCTTCTGATACGGTATATGTGGCCCACGATGTTTTGGAGCTGATCAGGGAATTCAAGGATGTCCAAGCGCCAGAAAGAGAAATTACAGTGAAACTGGTAGGATTTAAGAAAGCTTATAACTTGGAGAACGATTTGGATGAACTGAACCACGTTTCCCTGGAACATAAGGAGATTTTGAATTATAGAAAAAAAGGGAAAACTTCACATCAAGAAGTGATCACAGAATTAATTAACGGAAAAAACTAAGTTTGATTTTATTAAAACTGTAAAAGTAACTATGAGAGCACACACTGCTGAAACGCAAGCAACAGTTACTCCAGCGAAAGCCCTGGAATTTCTTAAAGAAGGTAACCAAAGATTTGTAAGTAACCTTAAATACAACAGAAACCTGTTAGAGCAGGTAAACGATACCAAGGACGGACAATGGCCGTTTGCGATTGTTTTAAGTTGTATCGATAGTAGAACCTCAGCCGAACTGATTTTTGATCAGGGATTGGGAGATATTTTTAGTGCCAGGATTGCAGGGAATGTTCTCAATGAGGATATTTTGGGAAGTATGGAATTTGCCTGTAAGGTGGCAGGTTCAAAACTGATCGTGGTTTTGGGACACAGTAAATGTGGAGCCATCAAAGGAGCCGTCGGTGGAGTACAAATGGGAAATTTGACAGGTCTGCTAAGTAAAGTAAATCCTTCAATTGAAGAGGTGAAAAAAGAAATGCCGGACAAGCAGCCTTCTGATCCTGCTTTTGTAGAGGCTGTTTCCCATCATAATATCATCAATACGATGGATCATATCCTGGAAAGAAGCGAGGTGCTAAGAGAACTGTTTGAAAACGGAGAGATAGGTATTGCCGGTGGATACTACGATGTGGAGACAGGAGAAGTGGACTTTACCAAAGCAATATTGCACGATAAATAATGATTGATTTAACCAATAAAAAAAAGCCGCATTCGCGGCTTTTTTTTATGCTTCTGCTACTTTGTTTTTGTCACCCAATAAGACCACGTCATTGATCTGTATTTCCGTGATGTACTTTTTCGCCCCTTGTTTGTCAGTGTAAGTCCTGTTGATAAGTTTGCCCTCGATGGCGATCTCAGATCCTTTGTCGGTGTACTTATGGATGATCTCAGCGGTCTTTCCCCATGCCACCAGTTGGTGCCACGTAGTGTCTTCTACCCGCTCTCCTTTTGAGTTCTTGTAAATTTCATTGGTTGCCAGGCTCAGCCTTGCCAGGGAATTCCCGTTATCCAGAACTTTAAAATCTGCTTTGGCGCCTAAGCGTCCGATCAATTGTACTTTGTTTCTTAAGGTGTTCATGATAAAAACAGTTTAGTTAGAAATACTATGAAAAAGAAGCCCGTTTACCGGATCGTCTGATACAAAATTGGGTAAAGTCCCTCTCATGAGTCGGTTAATAAATGTTTCGTTCCGTTTGTAAGTGTTTGTAGTCGTTTGTAAACGTTTGATGTTTAAGAAGTTAATTTGTAAATTCCCTTAGTTTTTCATCTTAACCGTACTTTTTATGCTTTTAGAAAATAGAAATTGTTTGTACTGCGAAAGAGTGATTCAAGGGAGGTCGGATAAAAAATTCTGTGATGACCAATGTCGCAACAGCTATAATAATCAACTGAAAGCGGGCAGAAATAATTTGATCAGAAACATCAACAATGCCTTGAAGAAAAACCATAAAATCCTGGAAGCAGCCTTATCAACCATGGGGGATACTGTCAAGGTCTCCCGGGAAAAGTTGCTGATACAGGGATTTCAGTTCAAGTACCAGACGCATAAGTATATCAACAAAAAAGGGGATACTTATATCTATTGTTATGATTATGGATATCTTGAATTGGAAAGTGATTTGTTTTTAATTGTAAGGGAAAGGGGGGAAGCCTAATAGGGGGGAGTGTATTGCCTGTTTCCTAATAAAAAATTGTTTCTTGATTTAAAGAATGTTGGGTTTTAGACGCTAAAAGAGTGAAGACAAAGCTTGTTTATTTTTGGTCCAATTTGCAGTCCAGTTTTTGGTTTATTCCATTACAGCTGATATTGCTCGCCATATTTGCCTCAATTGGATCGGTGTATTTAGATAATGTATTGGAATTTGAACCAAAAGGGATTCTCCGTTATTTCCTGATCGGAAGTGTCGATTCCGCGAGGAGTATTTTATCCATCATTGCCGGGGCGATGATAGGTGTAGCAGGTACGGTTTTTTCCATTACTCTTGTTGCATTGACCTTGGCATCTTCGCAGTTTGGTCCCCGGTTATTGCAAAATTTCATGCATGACCGAATCAACCAAGTTGTTTTGGGCTCGTATATAGCCACTTTCATGTATTGTTTGTTGGTACTGAACGCTGTGAAATCGACAGACAGCTTTACTTTTTTACCAAGCATTTCAATAATGATAGCCCTGCTACTTGCAGTGATAAATATTTTCTTATTGGTCATTTTTATCCATCATATTTCTGTAAGCATACAGGCAGATCAGGTGATCTCCAACGTAAACGACCTGCTGAACAGAAACTTTAAAAATCTCTTTCCTCTAGAAAATAGCAATGATAAAAATAGTTTAAATAAACAGCAGCTTAAGGAGCTAAAGGATAGAGCAAGGTATAAAACAGTGGTGTCGGTAAAAGAAAGTGGGTATGTGCAGACGGTCAGTCGTTCGGACCTTATGGAGTTGGCTACGGATATCAATGGAGTGATAGAAATAAAGAAACATGCCGGGCATTTTTTGGTAAAGGGACAGGAGGTGTTTGAGGTGTTTTCTGGGGAGGAAATAGACGAAGAAGCAGAGGATAGGATGAGGGATGCCTTGATTATTGGAAGAAAAAGGACATCCACACAGGATGCAGAGTTTGCCATCAGGCAAATGGTGGAGGTGGCAGCCAGGGCGCTATCCCCAGGAGTGAACGATCCTTATACCGCCATTACCTGTATCGATAAATTGACAGATTCGATTTGTTACCTCACCAAAGTAGATCTTCCTAACGGGCAGTGCTTTGATGAGGAAGGGGAATTAAGGTTGATCACTAAGGTGATTAGCTTTGATGGAGTCGTGAGTGTAGCCTTTAATCAAATAAGGCAATATGGTCAGCACAGTCCCGCGGTATTGATCCGGTTAATGGATGCGATGGTGACCATATTTACCATGGCAAAGAAGAAGCATCATCAGCAAATCATTTCCGAGCACGCAGAGATGATCTTGATGGCTGGAAAAGAGCATTTTGGTGAGCGTAATGACTTTCAGGACCTTAAGGAAAGGTACGATGAACTGAAAAGCCATTACCAAGAACCTAAGGATAAATCATGAAGGATAATTTTTCTGGACATGCAAAGGATTATTCCCTATTCCGACCGCGGTACCCTAGGGAGCTTTTTGACTTTTTATTCAGTCTAGTCCCTCAAAAGGAAGCTGCATGGGACTGCGCGACCGGAAACGGGCAAGTGGCCGAGGTGCTCAGCAACGTTTTTGGTAGGGTGGAGGCCACCGATATAAGTAAAGAGCAGCTTGAGCAGGCGCCGAAGTCTAGGAATATCAACTATTCGATTCAAGCGGCAGAGAAAACTGCGTTTTCAAGCGAAAGTTTTGATCTTATCACCGTAGCTCAAGCTGTCCATTGGTTTGATTTTGAACCGTTTTTCAAAGAGGTAAACAGGACTTTAAAGCCTTCTGGGATCATTGCCTTGATAGGCTATGGATTAGTGGAGGTGGAAGGCTTAAAAGAGCTCATCCATTATTTTTATCAGGAGGTAGTCGGGCCATATTGGGATCCTGAAAGGAGATATATTGAAGAACAATACCAAGCAATCCCCTTTGATTTTGAGGAGGTGGTGCCTCCCAAAATATCCTTAAAAAGCCATTGGAGTATAGACCAGCTATTGGGGTACCTGAATACTTGGTCGGCAGTGAAGCATTATGAAAAAGCAAAAGGGAAAAACCCTTTAGATCTGGTAAAACAAGAGTTTGTTCATGGCTGGGGCAGCGAGCCGAGCAAAGCGGTGGAGTTTCCTTTGATTCTGAAGGTTGGAAGGAAGAAGAAGTGATTGGTGTGCTTTTTTGACCGATGAGATTGAGTGACTGAAGTTTTTTCAATAGATATTTTGTTTTATTATTTATTTGTTCCGCTAACTGTTTTAATTTTATGGCATGTCTAATAAACCAGAGAATTTGTCACCTTTTTTGGCGAAGTTGGCCGAAGAATTAGAAGGTGATTTGCATTACAATCAGTTAATGAGAACCCTTTATGCCACAGATGCCTCTGTGTATAGGGAGTTACCTTTGGCGGTGGCACTGCCAAAGACCAAAGAAGATATTAAAAAACTCATCGGGTTTGCGCGAACGCATAATACGTCCCTTATTCCTCGAACAGCCGGAACCTCCTTGGCCGGGCAATGTGTTGGGGACGGCATTGTGGTGGATGTCTCCAAGTATTTTACCCGGATTTTGGAATTCAATAAAGAAGAAGGGTGGGTGCGTGTACAACCGGGTGTGGTCCGGGATGAGCTGAATGCCTTTTTAAAACCCCACGGATACTTTTTTAGTCCGGTGACCTCTACGGCCAACCGGGCGATGATCGGGGGAATGGTGGGAAACAATTCCTGTGGGACTACTTCCATCATTTATGGCTCGACCAGAGAACATACCTTAGAAATTAAGACGCTTTTAAGTGATGGCTCGGAAGCCACTTTCGGCCGGGTATCCAAGGAGGAATTTGAGCAGAAAAAGTCCCAGAAAAATCTTGAAGGGGCCGTTTATCAGATGATCTTTGAGGAATTGGGCAATCCCGAAAATCAAGACAATATCAGAAAGCAGTTTCCCAAACCTTCCATCCAAAGGAGGAATACCGGCTATGCGGTGGATTATTTGTTGGAGTCAGAAGTTTTTACCGAGGGAAAACCGGCCTTTGATTTCTGCAAGCTACTTTGTGGCTCTGAGGGGACGTTGGCCTTTACTACTGAGATCAAGATCCATTTGGATCCCCTGCCAGCGCCCAAGGATGTGGTGGTCGCTGCCCATTTTAATACCATTCATGAAAGTATGAAGGCCACGCAGTTGGCCATGAAATATCATCCTACAGCCTGTGAGCTGATGGATAAGATTATTCTGGACTGCACCAAAGAAAATATCGAGCAAAGCAAGAACCGTTATTTTGTTGAAGGTGACCCAGAGGGGATTTTGATGATCGAATTCAGAGGGCAGACAGAGGAAGAAGCTTTGGGACAAGCCCAAAAAATGATCGAAGGCATGAAGACCGCAGGTCTGGGATATGCTTATCCGATCATCACGGGGGAGCGGACCAATAATGTATGGGCGCTGAGAAGTGCCGGACTGGGACTTCTGGCAAATATCCCCGGAGATGAAAAAGCGGTGGCCTGTATAGAGGATACGGCGGTAGACCTGGATGATCTGGCTGATTTTATTGATGAATTTGGTGAAATCATGAAGGGCTTTGGACAAAAACCCGTTCACTATGCCCATGCGGGAGCCGGAGAAATACACCTTCGACCTATCCTTGACCTAAAAAAGTCCAAGGATGTGGAGGAATTCTATAAAATTACCGAAGCGGTAGCCAAACTGGTCAAAAAATACGATGGTTCATTGAGTGGGGAGCATGGTGATGGAAGGGTACGTGCTGCCTTTATTCCGATCATGGTCGGGGAAGAGAACTACCAGCTTTTCCGAAGGATTAAAAAGGCCTGGGATCCCAATAATGTCTTCAATCCAGGGAAGATTGTGGATACTGCGCCGATGACCAGCTTCTTGCGCTATGAGCCGGATATGGCTACTCCTGAAATAGAAACCACCATGGATTTTGGCCATGTGGGGGGGATTTTAAGGGCTGCCGAAAAATGCAACGGTTCAGGAGATTGCCGGAAGCTGCCTGTTTCGGGCGGAACCATGTGTCCGAGCTATATGGCCACTAAAAATGAGAAAGACACCACTAGGGGCAGGGCCAATACGCTAAGGGAGTTTTTGACCAAAAACAACCAGCCTAATCCATTTGACCACCCAGAGATCAAAGAGGTGATGGATCTATGCCTTTCCTGTAAAGGCTGTACTTCAGAATGCCCATCGAATGTGGACATGGCCAGCTTAAAGGCTGAGTTTCTCCATCAGTACCATAAGACACATGGAGTGCCTTTGCGCAGCAAAGCTTTTGCCTATATTAATAATCTCAATGAACTGGGAAGCCTAGTCCCTGGGCTCACCAATTTCTTCATGACCAATAAATCCACGGGGTCCATGATGAAGAAATTCCTGGGGGTAGCCGAACAAAGGAGCTTGCCTACCATAGCAAAGGTCAATCTTAGGAATTGGTATAAAAAGAACTATAGTAAATTGCCTGAGCCCGTGAAAAAGGTGGGCACTGTCAATTTCTTCTGTGATGAATTCACCAATTTCAATGACACCGAGATAGGGGTGAAGGCAATCAAGCTGTTACGCTATTTGGGCTATGAGGTCAAGCTGAATGACCATCCTGAAAGTGGTAGAGGGGCCATTTCCAAAGGCCTATTGGACAGGGCTAAGGTGCTTGCCAATAAAAATGTAAGGCTTTTTAAGGATATTGTTAGCTTGGATGAACCTCTGGTAGGCGTGGAGCCTTCGGCCATTCTGAGCTTCAAAGACGAATACCCTAGATTGGTAGATAAAGATCTGGTGGGGGATGCCAAAAAACTCAAGCAGAACAGCATGATGGTTGACGAGTTTTTGGCCAAAGAGGCCATGAGGGGTAATATCACCGCTGACCAGTTTACCAAGGCCAGTAAAAAAGTGCTGCTGCATGGCCATTGCCATCAAAAGTCACTTTCTTCTGTGCAGTTTACCCAGCAACTATTGAGGCTTCCTGAGAACTATACTTTGGAGACCATTCCTTCGGGCTGTTGTGGCATGGCCGGGTCCTTTGGTTATGAAGAGGAGCATTATGAGGTCAGTATGAAGGTAGGGGAGCTGGTACTGTTTCCTGCGGTGAGAAAAGCCGAATCGGAAACGATAGTGGCCGCCCCGGGAACCAGCTGCAGGCATCAGATTGCTGATGGAACTGGGCGTAAAGCGCTCCATCCTATAGAAGTCCTGTTCGATGCGGCAGGTCTATAAATAAAGTGGTTGACAGGGTGTTATCGCCTGTCAACCTTTTTTATTGGTTTTTGTTTTTTGGTGTCATATTTGATGATGTGCATTTCACTGTATTTATAATTCGCCAAAGACCTGTATACCTTCATTTTTTAGGTATATATTTGTGTTTTTAAAGCAAGAGTTCATGCCAAAACTGATACGGATAACCACTGTACCCATTTCCCTAAAATTATTGCTCTCAGGCCAAATGAAATACATGAAAGCGGCCGGATGGGAGGTACAGATGGTAAGTGCGGACGGAAAAGAAATCAATGAAATCAGAAGAAAAGAGGGCTGTGAGCATTTTATGGTGCCTTTTACCAGAAAAATCACCCCTTTGCACGATCTTTTATGTCTGTGGAAACTTTACCAATTTTTTAAAAAGGAACAGCCGGATATTGTACATACCCATACCCCTAAGGCAGGTTTGTTGGGCATGATGGCCGCAAAATTTGCCGGGGTCAAAACGCGCATACACACTGTGGCGGGATTGCCCTATGTGGTGACTAAGGACAACACCCGTAAGCTACTGGAAAAAGCTGAAAAGTGGACTTTTGATTTTGCCACCCATGTCTGGCCCAATGCGGATTCCCTTAAGGATTTTATCGTAAAGGAGAAGTTGGTGGGTTCCAACAAGGTGGAAGTATTGGGGCACGGTTCCTCCAATGGTGTGGACCTGGAAAGATTTAACCGTGACAACCTTAAAGAGAACCATCTGGTAGCAGCTACCATGCGCGTGATGCCCGGAGAGAATGATTTTATCATTCTTGCCATAGGAAGGTTGGTCAAGGACAAGGGGATCCAAGAGCTGGTGGAGGCTTTTTTGAAGTCTAAGATTGTAAATCAATCTAAACTGGTGCTACTGGGTGACTTCGAACAGGACCTGAATCCTATTGATGAGGATGTGCTAAGAAAAATCGAAGACCACCCAAGAATCGTTCAAGTCAGCTGGTCGGATCATGTGGAACATTACCTGGCCATTTCGGATGTGCTGGTACATGCTTCACACAGGGAAGGCTTTCCCAATGTGCTGTTGGAAGCTGGAGCCATGCAGGTACCTGTGATCTGTTCCGATATTATAGGGAATTCGGACATTGTACAAAACAAGAAAACAGGTCTGGTGTTTCCCGTAAAAAACGTATCGATCCTTAAAGATGCCTTGGAGTTTGCATTTGTAAAGAGGGAATCCATGCAGGTTTTGGCAGATAATCTTTACAGGGAGGTTCGCCAGAAATATGATCGAAAGAAAATGCATGCCCTAATATTGGAAAAGTACAGAAGCTTGATTCAGCAAAAATCCTCAGAAAAAAGCAGTCAATGATCTGAAATAGTTGATCCATGTTCGGTGATCCGTTATCGGAGATTGCCTGCTGGGGTGAGGATGATATTATCCAGAGAATAGTACCTTGCCGTTTTTCACTTACGAACCTTTCAACTTTTACCCGTTCCAACCTTGGAGCGAAAATCCTATCTTTGCTGCATGAAAAGCACCAAAAAGGTTTTGATCATCACCTATTATTGGCCACCCAGTGCTGGATCGGGCGTACAGCGTTGGTTAAAATTTGCGAAATACCTTCCCGAAAATGGCTGGGAACCAGTGATATTTACTCCGGAAAATCCCGATTTTGAGCTGCAGGATAAATCGATGCTCCAAGAAATCTCCAAGAATCTGGAAGTGATCAAATTCCCGATTTGGGAACCGTATGGGCTTTTTAGGTCTTTTAAAAAACACAGCAAGAGCTCTTCGGCTGACCCCTTCAAAATTTTGGAAAAGAAGAAAAAAGGGTGGTTTGATAAGCTGATCATTTGGCTACGGGCCAACCTATTAGTACCCGATCCCAGGGTGTTTTGGGTAAAACCTGCAGTGGACTACCTGATGGATTTTACGGCTCGAAATCAGATTGATGCAGTGATCACCACAGGGCCACCCCATAGCATCCATTTGATAGGAAGGAACCTAAAGCGGAAAACAGGATTGCCCTGGATTGCTGATTTTAGAGATCCTTGGACGGGGTGGGGGTTCTTGGATGCCTTACCGATGACTCCGTTTATAAAAAAGAGGCACAAAAACATGGAAGTATCTGTCCTAAGTGAGGCAGATAGGGTGATCAGCGTCACCCCTTCTTTTGTGGCCAATTTTTCGAAGAAGGGAAAAAGAAAGGTCGACTTAATAACCAACGGATATGATGCGGAGGATTTAGGTGTGCTGTTAAATGACAAATCAAAAAATGACGACACTTTTGAGGTAGTCCATACTGGCGTGATCAATGTTTTTCAAAGCCCCCTTCCTTTTATAGAGGCTTTTAAGGAGTTGTTTGTTGAGAGTGGGGTGAAGGCCAAACTGACTTTTGTAGGACAAGTCAGTGAGGAGGTCAGAGAATTCATTCAGCAAGATAGCTGGCTAAAGGAACATACTGAGCTGATAGGCTATGTAAGCCATCGGAAGGTATTCGACTATTATCAAAGGGCTTCTGCTTTACTTCTTATACTCCCCAAGGGAAGCTATTCTAAAGGAAATATACCTGGGAAACTTTTTGAGTATCTGTCAACAGGGAAAAAGATCATCGGAATAGGTGATCCTCAGGGGGATGCTGCAGCGATTATTGGGCAAACCAGCGCAGGGAAGGTTTTAGCAGAAAATGATACCAAAGGAATGAAAGACTTCTTGGCACTTGTGTCGAATTCTCCTAAAAGCAGCACCCTTCCAATTGAAGTGCAACAGTTTGAAAGAAAATCATTAACCAAAAAATTGGCTAAAATACTTGATGAATTCAATGATGATACCGTTTCTTAACCTTCAAGCCATGCATCAGGATCTGGCTGACGACCTGAAGATGAAATTTGCTCAGGTAGTTGATCAGGGGCTTTTTTCTGGCGGAAGGGAAGTGGAGGTATTGGAAGATGCCATGCGGAATAGTTTGCAGATACCACATGCGATTGCCTGCGCAAATGGCTCAGATGCGCTGGAATTGGCATTGAGGGCTTTGGGGATCGGTCCAGATGATGAAGTTATAGTTCCTGCCCTTACATGGGTCTCCACAGCGGAAGCTGTTCACCTTACGGGAGCCAAAGCAGTGTTTTGTGATGTGGATGATAGGGGATTGATGGATGTCCAAAGTCTTCCAAAAATCATCGGAGCCCAAACCAAAGCGGTTATTCCGGTACATTTATATGGTCAGATGGTGGATATGAGCCCGCTGATGAATTTGGCAAAAGCCTATGGACTCTTTGTGGTGGAGGATACAGCCCAAGCTTTTGGGGCCACCCAAAAAGGTAAACCTGCAGGTGCTTGGGGGGATATTGGCTGTTTTAGTTTTTATCCCACAAAGAATTTAGGAGCCTTGGGAGAGGCGGGTATGTTGGCGACAGAGAATGACCACTATGCGCATAGACTGCGCCTATTGTTAAATCACGGCCAGGTTTGCCGTGATGAGCATCAGCTCATCGGAAGAAACAGCAGAATAGATACGCTGCAAGCAGCCTTTCTCAATGTTAAGTGGCCATATTTTAAGCTTTGGCAGGAAAAAAGGAAAAAATTAGCTGGCCTATACATGGAACAGCTGCAGCATCTAAAAGGGATCAGGGTCCCTGAGGGAATCCTTAAAGCAGATCATAATAGGCACCTTTTTACTATTCGGTTGGAAGAGAGGGATAAGCTCAAATCCTATCTGGCCGAAAAGGGAATCGGTACTGCCATACACTATCCTAGCTCAGTGCCGGCCACCATGGCTTTTGAGGGGCGGGGTGATTTTCCTATGGCCAATGAAATAGCACGCACGACGCTTTCTTTGCCGCTCCACCCTTATTTAGGGGAAAGTGAGGTAAGGCAGGTTTGTGAAGGGATCAGAAGTTTTTTTAAACAATGATCGGGTGATTTGCGGGATTTAAGTTTTGATCCTTTTATATATATTGGCGGAATTTTAAATTTCAATAGTTGATTCGAATTGCAGAAATCCGTAAAATTTTAGTAATTATGTAGGCAAAAGTCTGTGTATGAAACCTTATATCTTTCAACTGCTTGTTATTGTATTGTTTTCTTCTTGTAGCCTTACAAAGGAGACGAAGTCTTTTTTGGTTTGCGGTGATAGCAAAGTTTTATTGGTAGATTATGAGCAGTCCGTTGAAAATGAGTTTCATACTCTATGGGCCTGGGATGCACGGCAGGCGCTTGATTTACCTGAAGAATACAGAAACAATAAATTCAATACCATGGATGATTGCAAGCCAATAAAGGGCGGAGAGCAATTGTTGGTTTCCTCATCTTCCGGTGGCATAGCCCTTTTGGATGCTAAGGAGAGAAATGTATTGTTTTATGCATCTGTGCCCAATGCGCATTCAGTGGAGGTCTTGCCTGGGAATAGATTGGTTGCGGCTGCCTCTACACATAGTTCCGGAAATAAGATCATGCTTTTCGATATTCAAAAGAACGAGGAGGTCTTATTTGAGGATAGCTTATATTCTGCCCATGGTTTGGTTTGGCTTGAGGCAAGGAATTCCCTTTTCGCCTTAGGTTATGATGTGTTGAGAGAATACGACATGCCTGCAGAGAATCAGCTCCGACTCAAAAAAGAATGGAAAATCCCTGGAGAAGGAGGCCATGATCTTCAGCTTTCCGCCGATGGGAAGAAATTGTTTTTAACAGAACATACAGGAGCCTGGCTATTTGAATTGGAATCAGAGGAATTTAGAAAGGTGGAAAAGATCCGGGATGCAGAGAACATCAAGAGTCTTGGGGAACATCATTCGGGGCAGTTTATCCTCACCATCCCTGAAAAAAGCTGGTGGACACATCATGTTACTTTTTATTGGCCTGACAAGAAAATTGCCTTTCCGGATATGAAGGTTTACAAGGCGAGATGGTTTGAGTAAGTTATCCAGTAGAAAGGTCCTGGCATTAAACCTGGATTTCTTTATTAATTAACCTGAGTTTAGAAGAAAGTCACTTCAAGTTTAGGGAGAGAAAGCCCCGGAGGCCCACCATTTTATTCTGTTAGTTTTTTAGACAAGCTTTTTTAGGTATTTATCGACGACCATATTGAAGTCTGTGGAGCATTTGGTGAAATAAACGGCAGGTAAATAAAGGACCAGTACCAAGGTACCTTTAAAGACAAGGTTAAGGTAGATATTGTCAAGGTTAGAAATCCAATCTACCAAAAACAGCACTCCACCAATAATCAGAATGGTTTTGAGGTTTTCCGGGGAAAACGGACTCAATTGGTATTTTTTCCTGAGGAAGAAATACCTCATCCCATTGATCAAGGTCATACTGATCAGCGAGGCCAAAGCAGCGCCGGCCACACCCATTTCAGGAATCAAGAGGTAGTTGGAAATGATCAGCAGAGCCAGTGTGAGAAAGCCTATAAAGAGGTTGTAGTAATAGTGTTTGGACACGGCAATGATTTGATAATTGACGGAAGTAATGCAGTCCACCAACTGGGCAAGGGCGATAAAAAGCAAAACGGGAATGGCTGCTGCATAGCTTTCCCCCAAATATTCCCCCACACTGTAGCGGTTGCACCAGATCCCCAAAAACAGGAGGCCACCGACAACCAATAAGGTCTGGCTGCTCTTTTTATAGATTGATTGGATGTTAGTATAGTCCCGTTGGGCCATGGACTCAGAAATCGTTACGATGGACACTCGGCGGATGGCCTTGGCAGGAACACTGATGACCACGCCAAAAAAGAACAAGGTGGTATAAATCCCCACAGCATCTTCCCCCATCAGCCACTGGACCATATAAGCGTCAATGTATAGGATCAAACCGCCACTGAGTATTTCCAGAACTCCTGAGGTGGAAATGCCCGCTATTGTCTTTTTTTCATCAGGGGTAAATGGCCCTGGCTTTCCTAGCGTAAAGGTGTTTGCTCTTTTGAGCATGATAAAGGAAATCAACACAGGAAGAATGAAGATGGCCAGATTAAAATAGATAAGCTCCTGAAAGTCGATCCATTGGAAATAATAAAGTATCAGGGCAAGGATGGGCAAGAACTTTTGTATAATGCTGTCGGCAAAAACACCCGGTAAGGGCTGATGGTTGGTGCGGAGATAGGCGTCCAGGATATGCTGGAATACCCGAAACCCAATTACCACCAAAATTCCAGTATAGAAGGGGATATTGTAATTGAAGCCTTCAAAACCGCCATCGTGGGTTTGGAAAATAAAGGCTTTGGACAGGAGGAAAGCAGGAACGGCCAATATTGTTCCCACTAGTCCGACCAGCAGGGAAAAGGTGATAAAGCTCCTTTTCTTTTCCAACTTGTCCTTGAACTCGGGGATCATTTTCAGGGTGGTAAGGTTGGTGCCCAAAGTGAAAATAGAGGCAAAAAGGGCGGTGGTGTTCAGCACCAATTGAAGCAGGCCTATTTCCCCCTCCGACAGGATTTTAGGGCGCAGCAATGCAGAGCCCACAAAGCCAATCAGGATGCCGGCATAAGCAATGAGGGTAGTTTGGGATGACTGTTTCCTAATGATCCCCATTGATTAAGGTTTGATCCAAAAGGTGGTGTCAGAAAGTCCTGTGGTACAGGTATAGCTTTCCCAGTCCTTTAAAACTGTGAATGCAAGCTGGTAACTGGGGCGATCAGAATTGTCCAAGATCATCAATCCACCTGATTTAAGCTTGGAAAGTGAGTTGAGCAGGCAAGCTACCCTTGCCCTGCCGTCCACCAGAATAAAGTCAAAGTATTCCTCGGGGAATTCATCGGCCACATGGAAGTAATCCCAGAACTGTTTTTTGAATCGATAATCTGATTCTTTTAAGCCTAAGGTCTCAAAGAAGTGGGGGAGATGCTTGGGTTGGAAATTAGGCTTTTCAGCAATGAACCGATAGTCTATATTGTCCAGTTTGTTTTCTGCAAACCATTGTGAAACATGGTCATACCAGCCCTTATGGTGTTCCACACTGACCAATTTTTTGATTTTCTGCGCAAAAAACTTGGAACTGGCGCCACTGCCAAATTCCAATCCGATCATCTCTTTGTTCAGCCAGCTTTTTAGGAAATTTACTGCAGAGGGAGCAAACCAAGGGGTCGGCTTGTTCCACCATCGGAAAGTATAAAAAACACCTTTGATCAATGGGCGGAAGATACGATAGCGGAGATACTGCAGGCCATCACTTTTTTCACGCCTCCAGTTTTCATTGGGAAGGATACTTTTTTGCTGTGCTCTTGCTAGTTGCTCAATGATTGGGTTAGTCATATTAGTTGGATAATCCCCTGGCTTTTAAGATTCCAAACATAGGAAAAATAGCTTTATTTACCGCTTAACTTCTGAAAGATGTTTTTCCAGCGATACTGTCTGATAAATTTCCCTTCGGGAGCAGTGACAGCACGTGTTGTTCCATTAAAATGGGATTTTAAGTATCCGATAAAGCTATCCTTGAGATAGGATATTTTACCTTGCTTCCAACTGACCTTAATCATGGTGAGTAGGGCAATCCCAATATCGTACCTCATTCTGTACATGGCTTCTCCCTGCATGTATTTGGCTCTCTGTGAATAAGAGCTGGCGGTAGGCCGAAGGTGTTTTACCTTCAACTGTTCCAAGGTGACCACCTTATAGCCATGATACCTTGCCAAAAGTTCATCCACAGTGTCCCAGCCCATGGTACTTCTCAGTCCTCCCATTTTTTCAAAACAGTCTTTGACGTAGCTTTTGAAGGCTCCCCTTACATGGTCCTTGTTCATGGTATGGTGCAGTTTCCATTCACCATTTTCCTCTTCATAAGCAAAGCCTCCCGCAATTCCTACTTTGGGGTCATTTTCAAAGCAAGCGGCGATGGATTGAAAATAGTTTTCGGGAAGTATGAGGTCTGCGTCAAGTTTTACCATAAAATCAAAGGGCCTATCGACTTCCTTTAATCCTAATTGAAAAGCGGCAACCACTTTACTTCCTGGAAGCCTTGCGTGGTTTGCTGAAGTATTGACTTTTTTAAAAACGGGATACTTTTCGCAATATTTATCAATAATTGACGCTGTCTGGTCAGTGGAATTGTCGTTTACCAAAACTACTTGAGAAGGAAGGTGGCTCTGTTTCATCAGGGAATCCAGCATGCCCGGCAAAAACTTTTCCTCATTGTGCGCTGGTACAATCACACAGTAATCTAACATAAGGGGAATATTGGGTTAAAACAAGTTAAGGGGATTGTTGAAGAACCTGTCTTTCATCAAGTTCCATTTATTTTTAGGAGTGGGAGCTTGGATTTTACTTATCGGTTTGAAGATAAGGTACTGAAAATCATTTTCTTCATAAAAAACATTGTAGGACAGTGCCTTCTCCAGATAGAAGCCGTTTGCCGTAAGGCTTTCCACCAGTCCACCGATATTGATCATAGGTTCAATATACTGCAGGCTTTCAGGGTCGTTTTGGGCTTTCCATTGCAAGAAGCCAGGAGTGGGCAAATTGATAAATACAACAGAGTCCTTATGGGAATGTCTTTTGACTGCTTCAAATAAGCGAAAATGCTTATCAGAAGATATTTGTTGCAGGATTTCAGAAAGAATAAAAAAATCAAAAGTTTCCTCTTTATTGTCATACGCTTTCATCACGGCTTTTATAAAGCTCAGATTTTTTTGCCCTTCCCATAGTTTAGAAGCTTTGGCTATCGTTTCTTCATTGGGATCGACTCCTATTACTTTTCCTTTCTTTACTTTTTGGGCGATAAGGTGACTCAGCTCGCCTAGACCACAACCAGCCTCCAGTACTTTATGGTTTGATTTTAGTCCTTCCGCTATTAATTTTTCAAGGATATACATGTGCAGCACACTGGTCTCATTTTTTTTTGGATCAGATGTAAACTGGTCATAGAAACTGATGTACTTATCCTTTTCTTCCATTTTTTCTGAGTTTTTTAATGGATAAAATTGCTCCAGCGAGAAGTAGTAATATAATGAAATATTGGGATGATACCGCTATAAAAGAACCACGATAATAGCTAATAGGTTCAAAATTAAATATCACCTCTGATTGCCCTTTAGGTACCATTAATCCTCTTAGGAGATAGTTTACCCTTAGGATATCTGCTTCTTTACCATCGATGGTGGCCTTCCAGCCTTCAGGATAGTAAATTTCCGAAAATACCACCAGCCCTTCTTTTTTTGCATCGATGGTGTAGGTCAGTCGATTCGGTCTGTACTCTTTTAAAGTGGCAGTCCCTTCTCCGGCAGTTGCCTGAAAATCATCGGTATTGACCGTGGCCTGCGCTTTGGTGTCAAGGGAAGCTATTAGGCTAATTTCTTCGTCATTGGAACTCACAGGAATGATTTCTTTTGGAAACCATGCGGGGCCATTGGCCTGAGGGTTTTCAAAGACAGCCGTTTCAGCACTGC
Source organism: Echinicola sediminis (assembly GCF_054777495.1). NCBI lineage: Bacteria > Pseudomonadati > Bacteroidota > Cytophagia > Cytophagales > Cyclobacteriaceae > Echinicola > Echinicola sediminis. Next base: position 78,875 of record NZ_BAAHAP010000005.1, read on the forward strand.
CAGCCATCAGGTACTTGGTATTGAGCATATTAACGGCATTCAATGACTGAAAATCAAAATCTCCTTCCTGAGCTTTCTGGATGAACTGGCTGATCTCCGGATGCAGTACTTGGTCTATCAAATCCTGATATCTTCTCATTTTGGCACCATGATAGCCCCCGATACTGTTGAATCGGTAGCTGGTTCTGGCCTCTTGAAAGGTGTTTTGAAGGTTAAGTACTCTGAAATAGCCTTTGTCCTCCATTATTTTTTTGTCCGCAGGGCTGGGGGCAAAATAACTTTCACTCGGGCTCTTTTGCAGCGAACGGTCATTGAGGTAGCGTTTGTTCACTGTCCAAACATCGGCGATGACAAGAACAGCTATGCCAAGGCTTGCATAAAGGTAGTTGGTTTTACCTTTCAAGGCCAGAAAGATAATTGTGGCACTAAGTACAATAAAGGCGAGGCTCCTGAAGGCATCTTTTTGAAGCATGGCCTTTCGGTCTTCGCGAAGTGCTTTTGCCAGCCAATCCGGGAAATTTGCATCGGCGACACCTTTGAAACCAAAAGCTTCTGCGAAGAGGATGAGCAGTAGGGTAAGCCCACCGACAAGTCCAAAAGCCATAAAGAGGGCTTTCAGCTTTTTCTTTTCATTGGTATCTGCAAAGAGGTTTTCCAAGCCGATGCAGCCCAACACTGGAATTGCAAAAAGAGTAATGCCCAGGGCCATGGATACTGCACGGAATTTATTATATCCAGGCAAGGTATCGAAAAGGGTGAAGTTGAACCAGGCCAGGTTTTTGCCCCAAGCAAGCATCAGTGAAATTACGGTAATGGTCACAAAGATGTTTCTGAACCGATTTGGGGCATAGATGATTCCGATCACAAACAGGAAGACCATAATGATGCTGCCGTAAATCGGCCCGCCTGTGAAAGGTTGGTCTCCCCAGTAGGTCGGAGCTCCTTTGATAAAGTTATTGAGCTGGGCCCCAGACACACCGTTTTGCTGGAGGGCTTTTTCTGTATGGGAGCCCTCACCTAGGTCTTCCTGGCTGGCACCACCGGAAAAATTGGGAATCAAGAGGGTCATGGATTCCAGTTTCCCTTGGGACCAGCTAAAAGCATAATCTTTGCTCAGTCCAGCCTTATTCTCGCTGCTGCCCTCCAAGGTTTTTTCTCCTCTAATGGAATATTTGCCGTATTCCAACACGGAGATCAGACGGCTTGTGTTAGCCCCGACGGCAAGGATTCCCCCGAGAATAAGGAGTCCGGCAATTTTGCCAAATTCAGCGAGCCGATTTTGTTTAATATAATAGATGAGCTGACCAATCGCATAGATCAATACAACGATCAGGGTATAATAAGTGATCTGCAGGTGATTGAAGCGGATTTGCAGCATCAGTGCCAAAGCTGTAATGGCAAAGCCCAGAAGTTTTTTCCCTTCAAAGGCCATATGGATGCCTGCAAGTAGGAGGGGGATAAGGCATATCGCCCATATTTTGGAATTGTGACCTGCTTCCAGACTGAGCATGTGAAAGGTGTTGAAGGCAAAAGCCCAAGCTCCCATGACCGATATTTCAGGCCTGACTTTTAAAGTAAGCAGCAGTAAATACATGCTAAGCATCCCAAAAAACAGTCCGTTGATGGGGTGGGGAAGCCCCAGTGTCAAGGCACTTATTACCGCCCTTGAAATGTCTCCTGGATATTCTGTGCTGATCAAATAAGCTGGCATCCCGCCAAACATGCTGTTGGTCCATAGCGCTTCTTCCCCGGTGTTCTCCCGGAAATCAATTACTTCCTTAGCGGAACCTTCCCACTGGAGAATATCATTTTGGAAGATCATTTTTCCGTCAAAAATCATTGGGGAAAAATACAGTACGATCAAGATGTAAAAAGAAACAATCCCTAAGAGGTGCGGTAAGACCTCCTTTTTAAAGTTGATTTGCATGCTGCTGATTTGGTTATCACAATGTCAAAATGATGTGCAAATTAAAAATTAATGTGGATTTCTAATAGGGATTGAATTGAGATGTTTGAAGGGATATTGTCTGCAGGTATTCAGAAATTCAAAATTATCCCAAAAAGATCCATTGATCAATTTTTTGCCGGGGGAGTCGTAAAACAATAACAGGTGTAGCTTTTACGCTACACCTGGCTAAATGATGTTTTATGGGGTATACAAGGCTTTTAAAATCTGTTTTATTCTTCAGGTGATAGGTTAGAATTGGATATATCCCTGAAGAGTTTCCATTCTCCATCTTCTTTTTGCCAAAGCACCAGGTATTTACCATGGTCAGCTTCGGTATCTCCCACATGGAGAGTGTACTCTCCCTCTTCCACAAGAAGGTCTTCCGTTCCCCATAGATCGACTAATTTAAGTTCCACCTTGGTGATATCCGATTGCATCAGACCGGAAAACGTAGACTGGATGTTCATTCTTCCAGAAATAGCCGGAGCGCCTTCCATCATAAACTTGGCGTCCTGTGCATATAACCCGGCCAAACCTGCAGAATCAGAAGCCGAAAAGAAATCCATAAATTTCTGGTTTTGGGCTTCTATTTCCATTTTGGCAGCACTCAAATCAAACATGGGTTCCATGACCATTTCTTCTGTCTCTTTTGCCTCTTCTGTTTTTTGGCCGCAACTGGTAATGGAATAAGCGAAGAATAGCCCTATTGATAACAAGGACAAAATTGATGTTGAATTTTTCATAGTAGAGTTTTTTATTGTGGCCTACTCTGATCGGTTTTCGGCTTCTCCGTAATCAAAATTCCAAATGAATGTGACTCGAAAGCACTGATGTGTTTTGCTTTTTTGGTCAACAAATCTTCTGTAAAATTACAGTTTTTGAACCACTTTTGGAATAAAATAAGGTGGTTAAATGGCTGTTTTTGTGTTGTTTATGGTTTTGTGGTGAGTTGGTTTTAAACAAGTTAGCTTTTTCAGATTCCCGTATTTTAAGCTGTATTCCAATGTCGTGTAGCAACCTTCAGTATTTAGTCATATGCATAAGGGCTTGCGATGTCTAGAAGTCCAATGGGATTATTAATCCCAATAAATTTCTTTAATTTCGATCATTACTTTTAAAGGATCTATTTATCATGAAAATCATAGAATGTCCAAGGGATGCCATGCAGGGCCGTGAGGAGTTTATCGATACGGCTATCAAGGCAGCTTATATCAACCAGCTTTTGGAAGTGGGGTTTGATACCGTGGATTTTGGGAGTTTTGTTAGTCCTAAGGCCATGCCGCAGATGCGGGATACCGCTGAGCTTTTGGAATTACTGGATCTTTTTCATTCCAAATCAAAGTTGTTGGCCATTGTGGCCAATAAAAGAGGTGCCGAGGATGCCCTACACTTTGAGGAGATCGATTATTTAGGTTTTCCACTGTCCATCTCTGAGACCTTCCAGTTAAGGAACACCAATAAGACTGTTAAGGAAGCGTTGGAAACGGTGGAGGATATCCAGAACCTTTGTGAGGTAAAAGGAAAGACCTTGGTGACTTATCTGAGTATGGGGTTTGGCAATCCTTACGGAGAGCCATTTTCCTCAGAGATCGTCGCTGAATTTGTGAGCAAGCTGGATGAGATCGGGATCAAAATCATCGCCCTGTCTGATACCATTGGAGTGGCAGAGCCAAAGTTGATAGAAGAGCTTTTTACAGCGAGTATTCAAGCTTATCCGGAAATCGAGTTTGGAGCACATTTTCACAGCCGACCTGAGACCATTGCAGAAAAACTAGAAGCAGGATTGCGTGGGGGATGCAGGAGATTTGATGGGGCCATAAATGGATATGGGGGCTGTCCCATGGCCAATGATGCGCTAGTGGGGAATGTGGCCACAGAAAAGATGATAGAGGTACTGGAAAAGAACGGTTATGATTTGGAGATAAATAAGGAAGAGTTTGGGGAGGCGATGAAACTGGCCAGGTTTGTTTTTGGGTGAACAGTCTACGAATTTATTTTAGAAGTTTGGGTTGTTTCAAGTGGTGCATTATAACCACGGAGGCGTGGAGAAACACAAAGTTTTTAGTTCGAGCTATTGGTCATTTGTAATTAGGAATTTTGCTAAGGTGTATTTGGTATCCGTTCTTATGGGAGGGTCGGAATTGCAAATTCCGACCAGTTGCTATTTCCGATTCTCCAATGCTATAATTTCCCAATCTTTCAATTTCTTAAGCCAACGTATATTTCTTGCCTGGTAGAGACTTTACCAGACCTTGGAATTCCAGATTGAGCAGGAGTGAGGCCAGTTGGGAGACGGGAAGTTGACTTTGCCAACTGAGTTGGTCGATTTCCAATTCTTTAAATTCCGTAAGAAGTGAAAGAATACTTTTCTCGGATGCAGAGAACTGGCTGAGATCCAGTTGGGGAGATGTTATTTGGGGTTCTTCATCTGCTTTTGTCCAGGAAAGGGCTTCCTGAATGTCTTTGGCGCCGGTGTAGATACTGGCTTTCATGGAGCGGATCAGGTTGTTGCAGCCTTCACTGTAGGTGTTTTGGAGGTTGCCCGGCACGGCAAATACTTCCCGGTTATAGCTGTAAGCAATTTCAGCGGTTATCAAAGCCCCTCCTTTTTTTGCTGCTTCCACCACAATTATGGCGTCTGATAGTGCCGCGATGATGCGGTTCCTAGCGGGAAAGTTGTTGGGGTTCAGTTTGGTGCCGATTTTATATTCGGACACCAGGCCACCTTTTTCATACATGCTTTGGACGGTATTTCTGTGTATTGCTGGATAAATGGTTTCCAGGCTGTTTCCGAGAATGGCGATAGTAGGAAGGTCAAATTCAAGAGCTGCCCGGTGTGCCGTGATATCAATGCCATAGGCCAGCCCACTGATCACGGTGGGGCTGAAGGGCGCCAGTCCCTCTATGATTTTTCGGGTAGTGCTTTTTCCGTACGCTGAAGCGTTTCTGGTACCGACTATGCCAATGGTCTTTGAAGGGTTAAATTCGACATTTCCTTTAGAAAAAACCAAAACAGGGGAGTCGATATAGGATTTCAGACGGGAGGGATAGCTTTTGTCCTGATAAGTGTGAATGCTAATCCTGTGCTCTAAGCAATCATCCAGGATTTTTTCAGCTTCCTTAAGAAAGGTGTCTTTTTTATTCCTGATTGCCAAAAGCTTTTCACCTATGCCGGGGATTTTTGCCGCTTTGCCGTTGGGAAGGTTGAAAAATCGCTGTGCCGAACCACAGTAACTGATGATGTTTTTAAAGGCATAGGGCCCCAGTTTTGGGATCAGGCTAAGGGCAATTGTATGTTGTAATGCTTCATCCGTGGTTTTCTCCATGAATATTGTTGCGAATTTCCATTAAAAAGTTCCTGATCTCCTTCAGGCGGTTGACCATATTGGCTTTGTCGGAAATCTCATACTGGTCTTTCTTGATGATTTCCTGAGCCCCTTGAAGGGTATAGCCTTTTTCTTTTACCAAATGAAAAATTAAGCCGATCTTTTCGATGTCTTCCTTGGTAAACCTGCGGTTGCCTTTTTTGTCCTTCTTGGGTTTGATGATGTCAAATTCACCTTCCCAATAACGGATCAGGGAAGTGGCCACTTTGAATTTTTCGGCAACTTCTCCTATGGAGTAATATTTCTTCTCTATTTCTCTTTCTTTGTACGGCACCGCTCATGATTTAAGATTCAAAATAACGAATTTCTGATAAAGATGGCAATGGTAAAAGAGTATTTAGTAGTCAGTATTGAGTATTGAGCTAGACACTAGACTTCTAAAGTCCAGTGTCTAGCGTCTTGTGTCTCATTTCCAAAATTATTCCTCCAGCAGCTTCTTATAGCTTGCTTCAATTTTTCCAAAGTCAAATTTGGCGAGTGCATAGTCCATTTTCCTTTTGATCTGGTCCAGACAAAGCTGGCCAATGCTTCCTTCATGCGTGTGTTTGACGGTGTGAGCAGGGGCAAAGTCATCCCTTTCAATGTCCAGCCCTACTTTTTTATAGGCATCCCTGAAGGGCATTCCTTCAAGTACCAATCGGTTTACTTCTTCCACACTGAATAGGTGTTTGTAGAATTGGTCGTCTAAAAGCTCCGATTTCACCTCAATATGTTCCAGCATGAATTTGGTTATCTGCAGACAGTCCTTGAGCTTTTCAAAATCCGGGAACGTGGTTTCCTTCAATAACTGCAAATCCCGGTGATAGCCCGTGGTGGTGTTGGTCATCTGCATCATCAGGTTTTGGGGACCGCTCTGGATTTGATTGGCTTTGGCACGGAGTAATTCAAATACGTCCGGATTCTTTTTGTGCGGCATGATACTCGAACCGGTGGTCAGGTTGTCGGGAAATTTGACAAAGCCGAAATGTTGGTTCATAAAAATGATCATGTCCGAAGCCAGTCTGTTCAAGGTTCCCGCAAGTCCAGCCATGGCAAAGGCAATGACTTTTTCGGTTTTTCCCCGGCCATTTTGGGCATTGATGACATTGTAATGCATTTCTTTGAAGCCCAGCAAAGCTGTGGTCATGGAGCGGTTTAGCGGGAAAGAAGAGCCGTATCCGGCTGCGGACCCCAATGGGTTTCTGTCGGCCAGGTTATAGGCAGCCTGCCATAATTCCAGGTCTTCCGTGAGTGATTCTGCCAATGAACCAAACCAAAGTCCAAAAGAAGACGGCATGGCCAACTGGGTGTGGGTATAGCCCGGCATCAGATCTTTTTGGTGTTTATCTGCCAGTTTAACCAGTTGGTCAAACAGTGCCTTGGTTGTTTCCAAGACCTCTTGGATTTCAGCGCGATAATAAAGTTTTAGGTCCACCGCCACCTGGTCATTTCGGGATCGGCCGCTGTGAAGTTTTTTGCCCACATCACCATACCTTTCGGTCAACAAGAATTCTACTTGGGAGTGAACATCTTCCACTCCTGGGGCGATTTCGAACGTGCCGTCCTGGATCTCTGCATAGATTTTTTTTAGCCCCTTTTTTAGCGTGGCCAATTCTTCCTTGGTGAGCAAGCCAATGCTTTCTAGCATGGTGGCATGCGCCAATGAACCCAGTACATCGAAGGGAGCCAGTACTATATCAAATTCCGGATCACGGCCGATCGTGAATTGCTCGACTTCCTTGGTACTCGTGGTGTTTTTTTGCCAAAGTTTCATGATGGTATATTTATCTCTGGTTTTTTCTTGTAGTTATTGAGCCTCTAGGCTGTAGTGTGTGAATAGTATTCTGTGATCGGTGATCTTTATTTTTTGATCACCGATTTCTAATAACTATCGGGTACTTATTTTAAAGTATGATCTCAAAATTTCAACATACCTATCAATTCCCTGATCGATTTCATCCAAATAAATAAACTCGTCCGGTGTATGGGATCGTGCTGAATCTCCGGGGCCGATTTTGATGGAAGGATAAGGGATCAATGCCTGGTCGGACAAGGTAGGACTTCCGTAGCACTTTAGCTGCAATTTATGGATTACCTCCCAGATTTTATGGTCTTTCGGCAGGGCCGAGGAATTCAGGCGCATTGATCTGGGCTGAAGATCAGCTTTCAATACTTCCTTTAATTCATCCAAAGCTTCCTGAAGAGTATAGCTGTCCGTTACACGTACATCCAAGGTATACACACATTTGTCCGGTACCACATTGTGCTGGGAGCCTGATTGGATGATGGTAGCGGATACCTTGCTTTCTCCCAGATAATCAGATACCCTTTTGAATTTATAATCTTTGATGACATTCAGGTCAGGCAGGGCTTCATATAGGGCGTTGATGCCTTCATTTCTGGCTGCATGACCGGCTTTTCCGTTGACGGTGGCATCTATGACCATCAGTCCCTTTTCTGCGACAGCCACATCCAAAAGGGTAGGCTCTCCCACGATGGCAAGATGGATTTCCGGCAAGTCTTCAAGTAGGGAAGCAATACCGTTTTTTCCACTGATTTCTTCCTCAGCAGTAGCCGCTAATATTAAATTATAAGGGAGTTCTTGATCGTGAAAATGTACAAAAGCAGCGATCAAACTGACCAGACAGCCTCCGGCATCATTGCTGCCCAATCCATAGAGCTTTCCATCTTCGACAATGGCTTTATAGGGATCTTTGGTATAACCGTTATTGGGTTTTACAGTGTCATGGTGTGAGTTGAGCAGGATGCTGGACAAACTGGGATCAAAGTGCCTGTTGACCGCCCACACATTGTTCTGTTTTCTGTTGACCTTTATTCCTTTTTTGACAAGAAAATCAGCCAACAGCTGGGCAGTGTTTTCTTCCTCCCGGCTTAGGGAAGGTGTTTCTATTATTTGCTGAAGAAGCTGTTTGGCATCTTCCTTTAGTTTTTGCATGTATGAGCAGAATCTAATCTTCCTAATATACTTGAATCGGATCAATAGAGATCGTAGCGATGCCTTTCGATATTGGTGCCCGATTTTTTCCCCTTTGCTGCCAAAATCAGGTTCTCAGCTTTACCTAGCCAAACATTGCTGACCCCTTTTTGCAGGGCGGCGAAGGCATTGTCCAGCTTAGGGATCATGCCCGAATGGATGACATTGTCTTTTTTGAGCTCATCGTAGATGTCCTCATTGATTTTTGGAACCAGAGAATCATCGTTGTCTTCATCAAGCAAAACCCCTGCTTTGTTAAAGCAGAAATAAAGTCTTACAGTATGTTTAACGGCCATTGAAGTGGCTATTTCAGAAGCGATCGTATCCGCATTAGTGTTCAGTAAATTGCCTTTTTTGTCGTGCGTAATGGCTGAAAAAACCGGGACAATGTCCTTTTCCAGCAAGACATCCAAAAGTTCTGTATCGATCTGCTTTACATCCCCGACAAATCCATAATCTATGTCCTTGACAGGACGTTTGGCTGATTTGATCAGATTTCCATCCGCTCCGGTAAAACCCATGGCATTTTGCTCAAGCTGTTGCAGCTTGGCTACTATCTTTTTATTGATCAAACCGGCATATACCATGGTCACTACATCCAGCGTGGCGGCATCGGTAATTCTCCGGCCCTCTACCATTTTTGCTTCTATGCCAAGACTTTCCCCGAATTTGGAAGCCATGACTCCACCGCCATGAATGAGGATTTTCTTTCCTTCCAGCCGGGCAAATAAGGATAAAAACTCGTGGAGTTTTTCGGGGTTGTCAATGACATTACCGCCGATTTTGACAATGCTGATTTTCATGATTGGTTTAAAGGTTGTTAGTGGTTATATAGTTTATTTTATAATCTCACTCAACGCTGCCTGAGCAGCAAAAATCCGGTTTTTGGCCTGATACTGGACTAAACTTCTTTCACCATCCAAAATTTCATCCGAAAGCTCCACATTTCTTCTTACCGGCAGGCAATGCATTACTTTTGCCTGGGGAGCATTGATCAGCTTTTGCTCATTCAGCATCCAGGATTCATCGGTACAAAGGATCTTGCCGTACTCATTGAAGGCGCTCCAGTTTTTCACATAAACGAAATCCGCATCAGCGAGGGCTTTGTCCTGATCGTATTCGATGGTGGCTCCTTTTGTGAACCTTTCATCCAGTTCATACCCCGTTGGGTGGGTGATGGTAACATCATGGCCGCAGCCGATGGACCATTCCGCAAAGGAATTGGCTACTGCATGGGGGATGGCCTTGATGTGTGGGGCCCAGGTCAAGACCACTTTTGGTTTGTCTTTTTTCTTATGTTCTTCAATGGTGACCATATCGGCCAAGCTTTGCAGGGGGTGGCGGATGGCACTCTCCAAACTTACTACCGGTAAACCACTATGCTTGATGAATTGATGAAGAATGAAGTCTTCACTGTCTTCTTTTTTATTGGTCAGGGAAGGGAAGGCCCTCAACGCCAGCACATCAAAATAGCTGCCCAAAACCCCGGCCGCATCTTTGATATGTTCTACCTTGTTCTGGTTCATCACCGCACCATCTTCCATTTCCAAGGCCCAGCCTTCTTTGTCCATGTTGAGCACGATGGCTTCCATCCCCAGGTTAGAAGCAGCGATTTGGGTGCTGACACGGGTCCTCAGGCTAGGGTTCAAAAATAGCAGTCCAATTCTCTTTCCAGCGCCCAGGCTCTTGTCCAAAAGCGGGTTTTGCTTGTATTCCAATGCTTTTTGGACGAGTCGATCTGCGAGGCTTTTGTTTTCAAATTGGGTATAGTACTTCATTTATTAATAGTGTTCTGGTGGTTAGATGGAACTTTCCTATGCAAATCAATACCGAAAAGGTACCGATGAAAGGATGATAGGGAGGTTTCATCGCATAAATTTAGTTGTTCCGCAAACGGTTTTGCCAAAGACAAAACATTCACCTTTTTAGAGAAAAGGTGAATGTTGGTACTATGGATTTTATAAGATGAAGACCGATTACTGCACTTTATTGGCCGTCAATACCGTCTTTAACTTTTGGATAAATAAAGTTAAGGTTTTTGCATCAATATTCAGCGGTGGAAGCAGACGAATCGTATGTTTGCCTCCTGAGCTTCCCGTAAATATCTTATGCTCATGGATTAAAGCTGATCGAACTGGAGCCGCCTCGGTTTCCAGGTCAAAGCCAATCATCAAACCTCGGCCTCTTACTTCAGTCACTCCCTCGATCGCATTCAGTTCTTTGATCAATACTTCTCCACTTGCTTTTGCGGCTTCAATAAGGTTTTCTTCGTCAATGACTTCCAGTACCGCCAGTGCAGCAGAGCAAGCCAAGTGGTTCCCGCCAAAGGTGGTTCCCAGCAAGCCATGGGAAGCCTTAAAGTCAGGGCTGATCAATACTCCGCCAATTGGGAAACCGTTGCCCATTCCCTTTGCTACAGTAATCAGGTCCGGACGTAAGCCTTCTACCCATTGGTGGGCGAAGAATTTGCCCGTACGCGCATATCCGGACTGGACTTCATCCAGGATCAGTTTGGCACCGTACTGTTTGGTTAGCTTTGAAAGCCCCAAAAGGAACTCATCGTTGGGTACCTGAATACCACCAACACCTTGGATGCCTTCTACAATCACGCCCGCGATATCTCCTTTTGCCAGTTGCTGCTCCACAGCTTCAAGATCATTGAAAGGAAGGATATGTACGTGCTCATGTTCATTGAAAGGAGCTATGATTTTAGGATTGTCCGTCAAGGCAACGGCGCCAGAAGTCCTTCCGTGAAAGCCCTTGGTAAAGGCTATAAATCCTTTTTTGCCTGTATCAAAAGAAGCCAGTTTTATCGCGTTTTCATTGGCCTCAGCTCCTGAGTTGCACAGGAAAAGGTCAAAGTCGGGGTAGCCGGAAAGTTCTCCAAGTTTGGTGGCCAGTTCCTGTTGGATTGGGATTTGGACCGAATTGGAATAAAAAGCGATGTTTTCCAGTTGCTCTTTAATCCGTTTGGTATAATGGGGATGGCTATGGCCGATACTGATGACGGCATGGCCGCCGTATAAGTCTATATATTCTGTTCCCTGATCATCCCATATTTTAGCTCCTGAAGCTTTGACCGGGGTGACATTGATCAGAGGGTATACATCAAATGGTTTCATGGTTTTGGTTAAGATGTTCTTGAGTTAAGCTGGAATAGGGGAATGGACCACCGTCAAATGATCCTGATTGGCCGTTGACCAATGAATTATTGTCTTAGAAAGCGACACTTTTTAGTCTTAGTCCTTCTTTTTCATCCAAGCCAAAAGCCAGGTTGTAGTTTTGAACCGCTTGGCCTGATGCCCCTTTGAGCAAGTTATCAATGGCTGAATAGATCACCAGTTGTCCTGCTTCTTTTTTAAGGTGTACCACACATTTGTTGGTGCTCACCACTTGTTTCAGATCGATATCCTTTTCGGAGACAAGGGTAAATGCTGCATTGGCATAAAAGTCTTTGTACACCTTATAAGCTTCCTCCAGCGAACCTTCAAAAGGGAAATACGCCGTGATCCAAATCCCTCGGGAGAAGTTGCCCCTGTAAGGGGTAAACAAAAGATTTTGGTCAAAGCCATTCTGAAGCTGACCAAAAGTCTGTTTGATTTCCTTTAGGTGTTGGTGGGTGAAAAGCTTGTAAACCGATACGTTTTGGGTTCTTTGGCTGAAATGGGTGGTCTCCCCGGGTTTTTTTCCTGCTCCCGTACTACCTGTGATGCCCGTGATATGAATATCATTTTTAACCAAGCCGGCAGCAATGGCAGGTGCCAGCCCCAGTTGGATGCCAGTGGCAAAACAGCCCGGATTGGCGATTCTTTTGGTGCCTTTGGTTTTACCTGCATTTACCTCAGGAAGTCCGTAAAGGAATCCGTTGGATTCATCACGGAAATCCGTGCTCAGGTCGATGATTACGGTATTGTCATCGAATTTGTTTTCCTCCAAAAAACTTTTGGCCTGACCATGGGGCAAACCCAAAAATACGGCGTCAAGGCCTTCTGTTTTTACTTCATCGGTAAAGACCAGATCGGAATCGCCGATCAGGTCTGGGTGTACTTCATCTATTTTTTTGCCTTTTTGGCTGTTGCTATGGATATAAACCAGCTCGCAGTGGGGATGGTTTACAAGGATTCTTAATAACTCTCCTCCAGTGTATCCTGCAGCGCCAATTACGGCCGTTTTGATTTTAGTCATTTTCTAAGGTTTGGTTCACTTTGTGGAAAATTGCCGTTTGGTTGCCCAGGATTTTTGTGAATCCTTTGACGTCTTCAGCGGTGTAGCCTTTGTTCATTTCTCCATAGCTGCCAAATTTGGCGGACATCAGGTCATGCTCCGAGTTGATGCCGATCAACTGGAACTGATAAGGTTTTAGGGCTACTTTTACTTCCCCTGAAACAAAAGTCTGGGTATCCTGAAGAAAGGACTCTAAGTTCCTCATAACAGGGTCTAAGTAGTGGCCTTCATGCAAATGATTGCCATAGAACTCAGACAGTTGGTTTTTCCAGAAAGTTTGCCACTTGGTCAGGGTGTGCTTCTCTAATAACTGATGTGCCTTGATGATAATCAAAGGTGCAGCAGCTTCAAATCCCACACGGCCCTTGATTCCAATGATGGTGTCGCCCACGTGGATGTCACGACCTATGGCATAAGGATCAGCCAGTTCCTGTACCTTCAGAATGGCATCTACAGGATTGTCATAGTTTTGACCGTTCACACCTTTTAACTCACCCGATTCAAATTTCAAGGTGATGGTTTCTGGTTCGGTTTTGGTCAATTGGGTAGGGTAGGCCTCTTCCGGTAGGGTATCTCCAGAAGTCAAGGTTTCTTTTCCTCCCACAGAAGTTCCCCAAATGCCCTTGTTGATGGAGTAAGCAGCTTTTTCAAAGTTCATCTCCACGCCATGCTTCTTGAGGTATTCGATCTCCGCTTCGCGGCTCAATTTTAAATCACGGATAGGCGTGATGATCTCAGCTTCCGGCAAGATGGTCTGGAAGATCATGTCAAAACGAACCTGGTCGTTTCCTGCACCGGTGCTGCCATGGGCCACGGCTTTTGCACCAATCTTTTTAGCATACTCGGCCAGGGCCTTGGCTTGAAGGATCCTTTCGGCACTTACAGAAAGAGGGTAGGTTTGGTTTTTCAATACGTTTCCGAAAACCAAGTACTTGATCACTTCATTATAGTAGGTTTGGGTCACATCCAGTACTTCAAAAGAGGCAATCCCCAACTTACCGGCCCTTTCCTCGGTGGCTTTCAACTCATCTTCACTGAACCCGCCCGTGTTAACAAGGACTGCATGTACTTCGTAGCCCTTTTCCTTGGACAGGTGGATAGCGCAAAAAGTGGTGTCCAAGCCACCAGAGTATGCTAAAACAACTTTCTTCATTTTATATTAATTCTAATGTTTTATTTGTCTTTTTTTTTAAACCGGTAAAGACCGCACGCTTCATGCGTACTAATCGTTCGAAAATACCGAGATTCTTGTCAAAGTCCTTTCTCATGGCCACTTCTTTTTTCTTTTGGTCCTTAGGGACATAAAGCATGGCGGTGCAGAGACAGTTCTGACGGTTTTTGCTCTTTAGGATCTCGTAGTTGACACAACTTTGGCAGCCTTTCCAGAATTCTTCATCGTCTGTGAGGTCAGAATAGCTCACGGGTATATAACCCAATTCAGAATTGATTTTCATTACAGCTGCACCGGTGGTCAAACCGAAGATTTTGGCATCAGGAAATTTGGTTCGGCTGAGTTTGAAAACCGCTCGTTTGATTTCACGCGCCAAGCCTGATTTTCGGAAGTTCGGTGAAACGATAAGTCCCGAGTTGGCTACAAATTTTCCGTGGCTCCAAGCCTCGATATAGCAAAACCCAGCCCATTCCCCTTCTTTGGAAAGGGCTATTACTGCTTTGCCCTCTCGCATCTTTTGGGTGATGTACTCCGGAGAACGTTTAGCAATGCCCGTTCCTCGCGCTTGAGCGGACAATGCCATTTCATCCACAATGGCCTGAGCATACTTACTGTGCTGCTCTCCCGCAGCCTGTATGATAAATTGACTTTTTGTCATATTCGTATTTATCGGTGGAATCTCCATTGGCACTCAATCCCGACAGTGTTCAGCCAACTATTCGACTCCTGAAAGTTCTAATAAATAAATTTGATTTGTTTTGAGAATGGACCTCTACGTAGGAAGTCTAATAAAATAGCAGGGACTATGCCCTAAAAAGACTCCTGAAGTCTTTCCTAGGTGAAAAAATAGGCATAGCAATACTGTTAATGGAAAGGACATCCATTGTATTATTAAGACTTGCTATGTTGATCAAATTGCTCATTTTTCTAATGCGATACAAATGTTCGAATTAATCGTTAAATATACAAAACATTTTTTTATAAATTTTATGAAATCCTTGGTTTGGATAGGTTTTGAATGGATGTTAATGTATTTCTGATGGGCTAATTTTCGGGAAAGCCTACTTCTTGCAGTTTATCATTTGGTCATTTGTCATCGATAATGGTTTGTTTGATTATCCGCCATCAAGCCGATAGCCTTTAATTGGAATAACCTTCCGCTACACGGAATACACAAAAACTACGATAAAGTTTTTTAATTCCATCAAATTAGGTCAGGCGGTGAGGAACTGGTTTACTTTTGCAATTAGGAGGCCAGTATCCTTTAATTAATGATGTAATTTAGATTTGATTTTTTGAAATGAGCTTAAGCTGAGGCACTTTAGTTTTTGGGGTATCAATACTTTTGTGAGGTTAATTTGGTGATTTTCAGGTAAATGATTAGTATTTCTGAGTAATTTGACTAAATTTGTCAAAAGTAAAAAAGTCAAAATGAACACATTGGCCAACATTTTAATGAAAGCAAGAGTAGGTCTTGGGCTTACTTTAAAAGATGCCGTCATAAAGACAGGGGTAGATGCTGGGCTAATCAGTAAGTTTGAAAGGGGAAAGCGGCTCCCTTCAGAAGCCAATCTGGAAGAATTGGCCAAGGCTTATCAGCTTTCCTTCGATGCTCTGAAAAAGCAATGGTTGGCAGAAAAGATTCTCAACCTGGTGCAGTATGAAGTGGATGCTTCGGAGATATTGGCCCTGGCCGAAAGCCGGGTAGAATATCTTGCCGGAGAGCAGGCCTTAATACTGGACAAAGTGCCTTCAGATGTACTTCAAAAGTTGGATGAAATAGATACTTTGAAGGAAGTCTGGCAGCAAAAACGTCCATTGGGGCATACACAGCTTCAAAAGATGAAAGAGTATTTTAATGTGGCTTATACTTTTGAGAGCAATCGCATCGAGGGGAATACCTTGACTTTACAGGAAACCCACTTGGTCATCAATGAAGGCATTACCATTGGTGGTAAATCCATGCGTGAGCATTTGGAGGCGATCAATCACTCCGAAGCAGTGGATTATCTGGAGAAGTTGGTAGCAGATAAAATGGACATCAATCAGCGATGCTTACTGGAGCTTCATTATCTCATCCTTAAAGGAATAGATAGGGATAATGCGGGTAAGTACCGGTCTGTTCCGGTGAGGATCAGTGGGAGCGAGCATGTGCCGCCACAGCCTTATTTGATAGGGAAGTTGATGGAAGATTATTTCTTACACTATCAAAGACAGAAAAATATTCTTCATCCGGTAATACTTGCTGCTGAGGTGCATGAGCGCTTGGTAAGTATCCACCCTTTTGTGGACGGGAATGGCCGGAGCAGTAGGCTGATGATGAATTTGGTATTGGTGGGGCATGGTTACACTATTGCCAATCTGAAAGGGGATGATGTTTCAAGGCTAGCTTACTACAAAGCTTTGGAAGCGGTTCAGGTGAACAATGACCCGGTACCCTTTTATCACTTGGTGGCAGATGCCGTAAAGGATTCTTTGGTGCAGCATCTGGAGATGGTTTGAAGATGCGGTTCTTGAGGGTAGTTGAATGGTCCTTCGACAAGCTCAGGAACAGCCTTCGACAAGCTCAGGAACAGCCTTCGACAAGCTCAGGAACAGCCTTCGACAAGCTCAGGGACCACCTTCGACAAGCTCAGGGGCCATCTTCGATACGCTCAAGATTTCCTTCGACAGACTCAGGGGCCGACTTTGGTTCAGTTTGGGAATCAAAGGTGGTTTACTGATTTATTGCTAATTTTAGATCTAGTGTTTAATGTATTAAATTCAGCGCCTCAATTCTCAGTACTCCCTACTCCATACTAACCCTACAACACGTACATCAACACAAACAAAATCACCAAAAGAATGGCCACTATTTGGATGAGGGGACTTCTTTTGGGGAATTCATATTGGCAGATGGGGCATATTTTGGCCTTGGAATCCACTTCCATTGCGCAGGAGGGGCATTCTTTTGTCTTCATGGTTTAGTTTTGAGTTATTTGGTTATTACGTTACTAAGTTATTATAGGGTTGAGTTGTTGTTTGATTTATGAACAGGTGATTTAGGAGGTCAGGGGAACTCAAATTCCTCAAAATTGATTTACCCTTAAGATAATCAAAAAATGCTATGAAGATAGAAATTTGGTCAGACATCATGTGTCCGTTTTGTTATATCGGTAAAAGAAGGCTGGAAGCCGCTCTTGAAGAATTTCCACATAAGGATAAAGTGGAAGTGGTTTGGAAAAGCTTTTTGCTCAACCCTGAAATGGAAACCGATACGGAGAAAAGCATTGCCCAATACCTGGCAGAAACCAAAGGTTGGACAGTGGAGCAGGCAAAAGAAGCAGGAAACCAAGTGGCTGATATGGCCAAGGAAGAAGGTTTGGAATATGATTTTGATAGGGTGGTCGTGGCCAATGGAAGAAGGGCTCACAGGCTTTTGCAATACGCCAAACTGGTGGGGAAAGGTGATCAGATGAAAGAACGGTTGTTCAAAGCTTATTTTACCGAAGGAGTTAATATTGCTGATGAAATGGCATTGGTGCCTTTGGCACAAGAAGTAGGGCTGGATGAGGAAAAGGCAAAAGAAGCTGCACGATCAAAAGACTATGATGTGGCCGTAAATCATGATATCTACGAATCCCAGCAATTGGGTGTCAGAGGAGTGCCCTTCTTTGTCTTGGATCAAAAATATGGAGTTTCAGGCGCCCAGCCCAAGGAGACTTTTTTGCAGGCATTAGAAACTGCTTGGAAAACTTATGAGCAGGAGAAACCTTCATTACAAACCGTGTCAGGGGATGGAGAGGGCGCTGCCTGTGATATGGATGGTAATTGTTAAGAGTTTCTTCTGAACATATGTGATTGGTTAGTTAATAAGGAAGGCAGGGCTATTGGCGCTGCCTTTTAAATATACCTTTTAGAAGTATTCCCGATTGGAGTCCAAGATTAATATTTTTAGTGGGCACAGATGAATTGTATAAACACAGATTATTTGGTTGATGTATTTACAGAGATTTTGTGCCTTGTTCAGGGACTTGTGTGCCATGTGCTCAAAGTTTTCTAAGTTTAAATGCTTCCTTTTTTAGCCATCAACTGTAGATTAATGGAAGATTAATTATTCCGCCTTTCTTTTTAACTTTGCCCCAAATCAATCCCTGAAATAGTGGCTACTAAAGTTCTTTTCATCACTCCTCCATTTACCCAGCTCAATACACCATACCCGGCCACGGCTTATTTGAAGGGTTACCTTAACACCTTGAACATAAATTCCCGTCAGGCCGATCTGGGCCTGGAAGTGATCTTGCGTTTGTTTTCCCGAAAGGGATTACAGCAGGTGTTTGAACTGGCTGAGGAGCAGGAATTGGAGTATTCGGACAATGTGAACCGAATCCTGAGAATGAAAACGGCCTACCTGCAAACCATTGATACGGTGATTGATTTTCTTCAGGACAAGAACCCTACTTTAGCCTATCATATTTCTGAGGGAGACTTTCTGCCGCAGGCCGGAAGGTTTGAACAGCTTGATGATACCGAATGGGCGTTTGGAAGCATGGGACTTAGGGATAAAGCGCGTTATTTGGCCACGCTGTATTTAGAAGATCTAGGAGACCTGATCACAGAAGCCATTGATCCTTATTTCGGTTTCAGCCGTTATGCGGAGAGCTTGGGGATGTCAGCTGCGAGCTTTGATGAAATGGAAGCTGCGCTGAAAGAGCCTTTAAGTTTGATAGATGCGATGCTACTGGATCTGCTGGAGGAGAAAATCCGGGTTTATCAACCTGAGTCTGTTGCATTTTCGGTACCATTTCCAGGTAATCTTTATGGAGCCCTGAAGTGTGGACAGTACCTTAAATCCAAGCATCCAGGAATCAAAATCTGGATGGGAGGAGGTTATCCCAATACCGAACTACGTTCGCTGAAAGATCCTAGGATATTTGATTATGTGGATTATATCACCTTGGATGATGGAGAGGCGCCTGTCCGATTGCTGTTGGAGCATTTGGATGGAAGATTACCACTGAAAGAGCTAAAACGGACATTTGTGAGGATGGACGGGGAGGTGAAAATGATCAATAATTCGGCGGTCAAGGACGTTTCCCAACGGGAGGTGGGTACACCGGATTACAGCGATTTGCCTTTGAGGGATTATTTGAGTGTGATCGAAGTAGCCAATCCCATGCACCGCTTGTGGAGTGATGGGCGCTGGAATAAGCTGACTTTGGCCCATGGTTGTTACTGGGGCAAGTGTACCTTTTGTGATATTTCCCTGGATTATATTGGACGTTATGAACCGATTACGGCTTCCATGCTTTGTGACCGTATCGAGGAGATTATGGCCCAAACGGGAACCAATGGATTCCACTTTGTGGATGAAGCGGCCCCGCCTGCTTTGATGAGGGATCTGGCCATAGAGATTCTTCGCAGAGGATTGGTAGTCGTCTGGTGGACCAATATCCGTTTTGAAAGCAATTTTACAGCAGATCTCTGCAGACTGCTCAGGGCTTCTGGTTGTATAGCGGTATCGGGTGGATTGGAAGTGGCTTCGGATCGATTGTTAGGATTGATCAAAAAAGGGGTGACCGTTCCCCAGGTAGCCCAAGTGACCAACCATTTGACCCAGGCAGGAATCATGGTGCATAGTTATCTGATGTATGGTTATCCAACCCAAACGGCTCAGGAGACCATAGATTCCTTGGAAATGGTGCGCCAGCTTTTTGAGGCAGGAGTAATCCAATCAGGTTTCTGGCACCGCTTTGCCATGACAGCCCATAGCCCGGTAGGTTTGGCTCCTCAGGAATTTGGGGTGTATAGGACGGATTTGGAGTTGGCGCCATTTGCCAATAATGAAGTGGGGTATGAGGATCCTTTGGGTGTGGATCATGCTGCTTTTTCAGAGGGATTGCGCAAATCCCTATTCAATTATATGCATGGGGTGGGCTTTGAGGTGCCTTTGAAGAATTGGTTTGATTTTAAGGTTCCGGTAACCAGTATTTCGAAAAACTATATCGGCCGACAGATTGAAGAGGAAGAACTTCTGGCCTATAAAAAGCATCATCGGATCATTTGGATAGGATCACAGCCTGATCTGATGGAAAGTGAAGAGGAAGGGCACGCGGAGTTGGTGTTTTCAGGCAAGAAGGAGGACTTTGCTATGGAACTTCCTTGGGAACTGGCCGAATGGGTGGCCGACATGCTGGCCACGGTTTCTTATGAGCAGCCTTTAAATCGATTGCAAGTGGTTTGGGAAGATTATGAGGCGACAATGGGTGATTTTGGAGAACTGGTAGCGTCAGAGGTGTGGGAGATTTTGAAGGAGCATGGTTTGTTGGTTTTTTAGTTGTCTTATGCAGTTACAAATAACCGCTGAGGGCTCTGAGGGCACGGAGAGACGGAGATTGATTTTTCATTTTGGCCACAGATGAAGGTGATCAACACAGATTGAAATAATTAATTTTCAAGACTATTTTTGCTTGTTAGTTTAGTTTCATTAACAAAGGTCGGTGGTCACTTACATCTAACCATTTATCATCTGTTAAAACTTCAAAATGTTTAATGGAATCAAGTAAGTTTTTTGATGCAAAAAAGTAGTCAATATGATAAGGCTTTTCGGCTTTTCTTTGCAAAAAGAAGGTTGGAGTAGATTCCTTTCCTTGTTCTTCGGTATGCCAAGAATGATATACACTATTAATATTTTTTGATGCGAGCGATCTTATTATATCTGAATGGTTCCACCATCTATCCCATTGGTCCCAAATGCAGTTACTGTTTAAATCCCCGCCAATTATGATATTGGTGAAGGCATGGATATTTATTTCCAAATATTTCCAGAGTTGACCGTTATAGCCAAAGTTAGGGGAGTTGTTGTGATGGGCCCATACTCCTAAAAGATTGAATTGGTCATTAATGGAGCAGGGGAGGAAATATTTGACAAAGTGGTCTTGATAGGCGTTAGACCAGTTTAAGTTTTCAAGTTTGATGGATGGATCGGCGAAAACTCCCAATCCTTTATTTTTATTGTCTCCAATCCAAAGATAATTAGATGCCCAGTTCTGATAATTTTGGTCTTTTGTACAGCTTGGGTTTTCACATTCTTGAATAATTAGAATGTCAGCATATAGTTCATCGAGTAAATGGAATTTCTTTCTAAAGGCACCATTGCAATTCCAAGAGACGATTTTCATCAATTCATGAATTTTTCAAAATAGCCAAGCTGAACCTCGTAAACAGTTCTGGGTTTTAGGCCCAGTTCAACTTTTTCAAACATTTCTACCAGCTTTTTACCATCTACTAACTCGATTGGCGGAGCGCCATCTCTTGATGCTTCTTTTTCAGCTTCTCTTGTGAAAAATCCTGTTGTCATGATAATGCCTTTTTCAGCACGACCAATCATTGCGTTTCTGAAATCTCCAACTTGAGCTCTAGAAACGCTTCCTTTATATCTTTTACACTGGAACAAAACTTTGAAACTGACAAAAGGGTTAAGTTCAAGGACACCATAGCCATCTATTCCACCATCATGGGATTGTCCTGTAACTAGAACATTTTCAAACCCATGTTCTCGTAAAAGCTCTTTACAGACATTTTCAAATCCGCTTGGAGATAATGATTGAAGCACCTCTAATAAATTAGTTTCAGCTTTTAAC